>CAYYBK010000104.1:0-6895 GCA_964470015.1 uncultured Syntrophales bacterium | reverse complement strand
TGGAAAAATCAATTTTTGGTAATGAACCGACCGGTGCATTAATTCATTATCCTGCTTTGCAGCTAGTCAGAGATCGCATGCCCGTCCCGACCGATGAACAGGCCAAAGATGCTCTTTTATATGCCGCCAACCTTTATGCGGCGGAAGGGGTGACCACCGTCCATGATAATTTTTTTATGCTCGGCACCACATACAATCACCGGGCATATTTTGATTCCGTTCAAGCGGGCATTCTGCCGGTGCGTATTAAAATCTGGCCGTATTTTCCCAGTCTGGCCGTTGCCAACAGAGTGTTTAAAAGCCTGTTTTCTTCCGAAAAAAATATCCAACCGGGACCGCCGGTATTGAATTACTATAAAAAAGAAGCTCCGCAATTATTCGCTTCACTGTGGGGCGGATTTAAGCTTGCCATTGACGGCGTACCTCTTTGGCACGGTTCATCGCGCGTTGTTCTAATGCATAAACCGGAAGACTTGCAGGCGATGATCAAACTGTTCCATCAATCCGGACAACAAATCAGCATTCACGCCGCCGGCGATATGGCTGTTGATATAATTTTAAATGAACTTGAAACGGCACTCAAAGAGTATCCACGTCAGGACCACCGCCATCGTATTGAGCACGCCATTCTGCCGCAATCAAGCTCCCTGGAACGCATCAAGCGATTGGGCGTGGTAATCTCCACTCATCCCCAATTCATTTTTTCCTGGGGAGACGCCTGGAGGATGAAAAACAAAGAGGTGGCAATACCTTTAAAAAGTTATCTGGATACCGGTATTCCCGTAGCTTTCGGTGCCGATCCACCCGCCTTTCCCGCATATCAGCCGCAGATTGCTCTCTGGCAGGCCATCAAAAGAACAACGAGAGAAGGATTACGACTGGACGCGGCGGAAAGTATTTCCATTCAGAATGCTTTAAGGATGCAGACGGTGGGCAGCGCCTATGCCGCTTTTCAGGAAAAAGAAATCGGCTCCCTGGAAAAAGGCAAACTGGCCGATATGGTTATCTGGAATAAAAATTACTACAGTATCTCTACAGATGAAATAAAGGACGTGAAAGCTCTGGCAACATTTGTTGGCGGGAAAATAGTTTATGAAAAAAAGATGGCGAGAAAAAACTAAAAACCGGCGTAAAAAAGAAATATTTACAGTCTGCAAACGTCTCAGCGCATAAAAATATTTACACAGACGGGGGCGAAAAACGCCGCGGAAGCAATAATAATCAGCCAGAAAACCCGGTTCACATGCTTTTCATACAGCAAGAGGTGCTCATCCCAGCTGCTTTCGACAATTAATCGCCGGAATTTCGGCAGCAGATTTATAATCGGTAGGCGCCGTGGACCGGTTACCGTTTTGCTTGCTAACACCCTCTCGGCAAAAATGACTTCAGCTTGCATTCCCATCATCCTCGATTGATATATTTTTGCTGACTCCGACACACCGCATTAGGAATGATATTTTCTGACGACCGCCGTAACCACACCGCCCAGACGCATCTCCGCCAGCGGTTCAATCCGGGGATAATTCGGATTGGCCGCCTCCAGATAAACCTTGGTGCCTTTTTTCTGGAAGTATTTCATTGTCCAGGCGCCGTCCACCTCGGCAATGACAATATCACCTGTTTTTGGTTCGCGATCGCGTTCCACAAGCACCAGATCATCCGGCATAATACCGGCACCGGTCATGGAGTCGCCGTCAACTTTCAGCAGAAAAGACCGGGATTGTTTGGTGATCAGGTATTCGTCAAAAGAAATCAAATCGCTAATTTCCTCTTCCGCCGGAGAGGGAAAACCGGCGGATACTGCTCCGGCCAGCGGAACACCGTCGAGCGTTTTAACGAAGGCGAGGTGCCCGGAAGCGTCTTTCTCCAGAATCCCCTCCTTCAGCAGCTTCTTTACCCAGAAATGCACAACGCTCTTTGACCGAACGCCAAGCAGAATCAGCATTTCTTCATAAGTCGGCATTCGATGGCGCTCCCGGCAAAAATCGGCTATTTGTTGCGCTACTGATTTTATGCTGCGTTTTATTTCCATATTTTGCAGTATAATAGAACATATGTTCTATTGTCAAGCGTATTTTTATTTATTTTTATCTGAATGCTTGTGCTATAATATTTATAAAGTTACGGCGAAACTAAACTTTTTATATATTTAATATAAATATCAATAAATTAGACAGCTAAAGAAAGGAACAAGTGATGAAAAAAATATTTGCGCTGGGTATTGCTCTTTTGGTCGGCCTCATGATTAGCGGAAACACAACGGTCTTCGCGGCGGATTTGGGGTTGATCCAGCTTCTGACCAGTAATCTCGGAGTGACAAAAAAGCAGGCGACCGGGGGCGCTGGCTCAATTTTTAACCTCGCCAAACAAAATATGAGTACGGACGATTTCACCAAATTGGCCAAGTCTGTTCCCGGTATCAACAAAATGATGGCCGCGGCACCGAAAACGGATGGAGCAAGCAGCATGCTGGGCAGCGCTTCGTCTTTACTCGGCGGTAAAACCGCTTCCTCTGTCTCCGGCGTTGCCGGACTGGCCGGCAGCTTTTCCAAACTTGGCATGAATACCGACATGGTTAATTCTTTTATGCCCATTATCATGGATTATGTTAAAGCCAAGGGCGGAGAACCGCTGGCGGCCATACTGCAAGCCGCCTTGCAATAAAAGCCGCCGGGGCATATGCGGAAATTCCGAAAAGACTGTTTTTTGCTGATTATTTCCCCGTCAGGTAATGCCTTCCCGTCAAAACGGGATGGCGGAAGAACATGCGCGGACCGGCATATTTCATCACGGCTCTGATTTTCTCCCGCATTCCCGGTTTATAGCAATGGACGGAGCATTGTGCACAACGGGGTTTATGATCCTTTAAAGGGCATTTTGCCAGACGCGCAACAACATAGTCGAAAAGCCGCCGGCACTCCGGGCAAAGGCCATTTCTCCCGCCGTGCCGTTCCCGGCAGAAGATATCGATCATCAGGCCGGCTGTTTTAGCTTCTCTTTCCATAATCAGCTGCTTCTTGTTTATACTTTTCCCGCTGCTTGCCGGAAAATCATTTCGTGCCAGGACTGTCCGGGTCTTCTGCATCGGTTTTTTTGCCTGCCACCCGGCAGGAAGGTTTTATTCAGGTAGATATTCCCATTTTGGGCAGAATATAGGCCTGAAGCAGATACCAGACAGCGATGATCGCCAATAAAATCAAAAGTTCTTTCATAACCGCATCACCTTTACAGATTATTTGTTCGTGGCCGGATCATATATCATTCTTTTTCCCTCTTCCAGCTTATTTGCCGGCATGCCCGCCGATAAAAAGGCTGAATTCGATTATTGTTGCTCCTTTACAGATTGGTTTTTTTTCTTTATCATGAGAAAAATTCAATTTGGTGCCGCGGCCATGGATATAAGAATTCTTCTTGCGTTGGGTATCATTGCACTTATTTTTATCGCAGTTATAATAAAGAAACAAATTGATGAACATTACGGCCACTTCTATGCAAACAACGCTGTAGCTTCTGCCTATGGAAATTTTCGCATTGACCCGGAGCAGAATTATTACATCAGCGGCTCCGATACCTATCCTTCAGCTATTATCGGCATTAAGCAGGACTGGACGCTGGAGTCAGACTTATGGCGGAAAAAGGAGCTGACGTCTTCTTCGCTGCAGGAACTTGTGCAGAATATGCAAACGAAAGCCCAGGAACAGGGTTTGGCTCTTCTTGGATTCGATATTCTCGACAATCGCGGGCAAAAGATCGGGGATTGGTTTTCTCTTCCGGTAAACACACTGACGGTAAGGATCAGCGGCGAAAAAAAGGCCGTTATTCATCCCCCGTCCAATGATATCTACCGCTGAAGCACTACCGGGCGGGCCATCCTTTCTGAAATTAATAATAATCAGCAAGCAGCCGCGTAGTTTCCGAAAGTCTCCGGCGAATTACTTCTGCAACATGCCTGCTCCAAAATGCATAGGCCGGTTCTCCGGGATGGAAACCATCGGCAGCCAGATATGATTTATCCAGCGGAAAATCAATGGCGACAAATTCGCATTCCGGACAGCCCGCGGCAAGCTGCTTCAATAAAGCATTGAGGCGACCAGCTTCTGTTCCGAGATACCATCTGAGCGGTTGGGGCAGTGCGGAAAAAAGATGCATCGGCGGCAGGCTTGATAATATTATATGCCGGGCATGAAATTTCGTCCGGAGCAGTTTGACGATCTGACTCTGATGATCGATCCATTTCCGGGGCTTTGTTTTATAAGTAACGTCATTAACCCCGATGGAGGTGACGACAACATCGAATGTTTCCGCGGGAACCGCGGTAAGCCGGACAAGAACATCTTTTGCACGTAAGCCGGTCTGCGCCATCAATTTCCATGATATTTGAAAATAGGTCCCGAGTGCCAGCACGAGCTGTCCGGAAAGAGCTTGCCTTTGGGTTGCCACACCAACGCCCGCAGCGGCGGAATCGCCAAGAATCAGCAGCTTTATCGCCGGGCCCGACCCGAAAATACCGGACCGTTCGCCGGAAGGTTCCGGCATCCTTGGTGTCACCCGTCGGACATAGAGACCTTGAGCGATTAAAAGCGGTGAAAGAAAAATTGTTTTCAATACATGATTCATTTCTTCGTCCCTGCAGAAAAGCAGCCGATTCTCTGCAGCATTCGTTTGAGGCAGTAATTCGGTTGACACGGCAATTCAAAACAATAACAATAAACTCATGCTGGCATATAATATCTACTTTATTCCTTCTTCATAGACTTTTTTATAGCGGAACTTACGGCCAAACAATGCTTGACCAATTTACCATCTCTCTGTCAATATAAAAAAGCGTTATGGCTCCATTAAATATCAAAATCTGAATATTGCATCCAACGAATGAAAGGGAAGGATTATGCAGAATTTTATCTTTGAAAATCCCACCAAAATTATTTTCGGCCAGGGACAGATAAAAGAGATCGGCGATGAAATTCTTCGTTTCGGCCGGAAGCCCATGCTGGTCTATGGCCTTGAAAGCATTAAGAAAAATGGTATTTATGATCAGGTGCTTGCCTCTTTGGGCAAAGCCGGTTTACAAGTCGTGGAATTTCCCGGCGTCCGGTCGAATCCCGTGCTCAGCCACGCCCAAAAAGGCATTGATCTGGCCCGTAAGGAAAATGTGGATGCTCTTTTGGCAGTAGGCGGAGGAAGTGTGATAGATACGGCAAAAACCATTGCCGCTGGTGTAAAGGCCGCTCATGATGTGTGGGATTTTTTTACTTACAAGCAAGTTGTTCTTAGCGCCCTTCCGGTCCTCGCGGTACTCACCCTGTCGGCCAGCGCCTCGGAAATGAATCAGGCGGCCGTTATGACACGCGAGGATGGTTTGCATAAATTCAGCTTCCGTTCGCCGCACATTCAGCCGCGGGTTTCCATTCTCGACCCCACAGTAATGTTCAGCCTTCCTGCCGCTTACAGCGCCTACAGCGGGGTTGACGCCATTTCGCACATGCTGGAAGCCTACTTTAACAATGAGGAGGCGGCAAGCCCTTTTCAGGACAGATTGGTGGAGTCTTTTCTGCGGACCATCATGGAAAGCACGGAAATAATCATCAAGGAGCCGATGAATTATAATGCCCGTGCAAACATGATGTGGACGACCACCTGGGCCTTTAATGGATTAATCCCGGCGGGTATGGGAAGGGTTACGCTTCCCGTGCATATGATCGAGCACTCATTGAGCGCCATGTATGACATAGCCCACGGGGCGGGACTTGCCATCGTATTACCGGGGTGGATGCGCTACACTTTCCGGAAAAACATCCGCAAGCTCGCCCAACTGGCCCGAGAAGCGTTCGACATCGACGGCAGTGAAGAAACTGCCGCCGCCGCCGTTATCGATCATTTGAAGGATTGGTTTGCGGCCATCGGCTGCCCCACTTCTTTAAAAGAAGCGAAAATACCCGAAACGGATATCGAAAGAATTGCCCATAACGCATCTTTTCTGGCCCAGACTTGGCAATTGCCGGATTATACAGAAGACGTGATCGCCGAAGTATTGCGGCAGTGCCGGTAAAAAACATAAGTTGTTGCTTTCAGGGCATGATCAATGCCGGCGAGATGAAACTTTAATAAAGTTACTCCATATGCTCCAAATTGGTCTGAACAGGCTGCCTGCCCAGCAGCACCATGCCGAAGTGCTCATATTTCTCGCCGGTTTTTGCATCAACATCGTGCCAGCGTGCCATAAATTCCCTCTCCCGCAGCCAGGTGCGCCGGATAGACGCCGGATCTTCAAAAAGTAAAACATCTTTATCAAGGCCGATCACAATGGCATAATGTCCGTCGTCCCAGTCACGTCGCCAGTCTTCCAGCGTCATATAGCGGTCCGCCCAGGCCTGCAAAAGAACGATTACCGGTGTACCGGCCTCGACATATTGCTTCACCTGATTAAGAGACCATTGTGTTCCGGATTTTACCTCAAAACCGTAGCGCTGAGCCACCGCGATCATCTTATGGGGTGAAGTGCCCTCCTCCGATGTTTCCAGCGCTTTCGTCAGTTCATCACCGCGGATATCAACATCATAATAATGCATTACGCTCTGCAGCGCCTGAACTCCGCAGTCATAGTCATGGTTTTGCCTGCTCACATGCATGTCAATCATGGATGCGCCTTTTGATTCCTGGAGCTGCTGGATCGTCTGGTCAAGCGCTTCAGCGAAGGCACGTCTGAGCCGGTTGATTTTAGCAACATTTGCCGTCCCGTCATCATTGAGGAAAAGATGCTCATTTGTTTCCTGAATAAAAGCTGGCGCGCGGGCGCCGGTTCTTTTAACAGAATTGACGGAGTGGGCGGCGCAGACATGAACATGCACCTTGACAAATTGAGTGGCGTTGACCGTCACCTGTACCTCCGGCAAGC
>CAYYBK010000103.1:0-6938 GCA_964470015.1 uncultured Syntrophales bacterium | reverse complement strand
CAGCATCACCGCTCGCCACCCGAAGTAATCCGCCATGACCCGCAAAGGCACACCGGCGGACACAGCCCCGACAACGCCGCAAAACAGGGCAAGACCGGTGATCAAGGCATAACGCCGGGGATGAAACCAGTGCATCGAGAATTTGAGCATCGCAACCCAGGCCACGCCCACGGAGCCGCCTATCAAAAAACGCCCCATATTGGCCAACATGATAGAAGGGGCTGTAGCAAAAAGAAATGATCCGATGCAAGCGATGCACGCCCCTGCCGTGAGGAGCTTTCTAGTTCCCCAAGAATCGGCGAGGATTCCCGAGGGGATCTGCATGGCAACGTAGCTGTAGAAGAAAATTGCGGAAAGATTTCCCAAGGCGGTCGCGCTGATCCCGAAATCGGCCATAAGGTAGTCCGTCATGACCGCTGGAGCCACTCGATAGTAAAAACCACTCAGATAAAAAACGGCTCCTAGCCCCCACATCACCCATCCAAGGTAAAAGGGCGGATATTTGTTTGAATCGGTCATGCGGAATAACTCCTGTTACGGTTTCTCATTCTTATCGCCGGCGCCTATCCGTAAAAATCAAAGCTTGCTTTACACGGCCGGCATTTGTTGTCAAGAAATTAAGGGGACGCTGTCAACTTATTACCTTAATCATGCGCGCATTTGGTGCTTTCGTAATCCATCAGCAAGACTTATCATGAATTATCCTCCGGCATGCTGCCTTTCAACAGCGGACATAAACGGATAGCCGGCGTATCCGCCGAGCATGCCTCTGCCCTGTTGTTGCTTCTTGCGGGCGGCGGATCATCATTCTTATTATTGATATCTTAATCAGGTTGTCATCAGGTTGTAACAATATCTTGATATCCTGATAACAAATCAAGCACAGCATGATATGAAAGATTTAATTGATCAGGCTGGTTGCAAATTTATTTCAGGAGGAATCAAGAAAATGAAAAGAATCTGGTTTGTTTTGTTGGCGCTGGGACTGACAATCGCCCTCAGCAAGGCGGTTTGGGCAGTTGACGTCAAGTTCAGCGGGGAATATTATGCCGCCGGCATATATGTGAGCAAGACTAGTCTGTCTGATAATAAGGGGCAGTCCACGGCATTCTATTTTCAGCGATTACGCGTTAAAACGGACTTCGCTATTTCACCCGGGCTGACTTTGATAACCCGTTTTGATGCGCTGGAAAGGGTCTGGGGAGCGACCAGAACCGCTGCCGGTACTGCACTGGCGGTTGACTCGGCGGGGACCACCGCGGAAAATGAAAACATCGCTTTTGACTGGGCCTATATCAACTATAAAACACCGCGCGGGAATTTTGATATCGGCGCCATGAATGACGGCAGCACGGGCACGATCTTCGGCAACAGCTATGCCCCGGCCTTCCGGATCAAGTATGCCAACCCCATTGACGGATTCTCGCTGAATCTCGCCTACACCAAGGTTAAAGAAGGAAGCTATAACGCCGCCAATTCCGCGGCCACATATGCAGATGCCGATAATGATAAATATTCAGTCGAAGGCGTTTATCAGTGGAAATCAGGTAAGGCCGGGATGCAGGTATCGTATTATAATTACGACAATGAACGTCCGACAAGCAACAGGGCCAGAAAATACTATCTTTTCACCCCTTATGCCATCGCCAAGATCGGGCTGGTAGCTCTGCAGGCGGAATTAAACTACGCCACCGGTGACTATTACAAGTATGATAATGGCACCGCCAATGTTGATTTGGAAAATATGACCGGCTGGATTGATGCCACGGCTGTGTTCGGCCCGATTTACTTCGGCGGCAGTATTGCCTATGCATCCGGTGATGATCCGAATACTGGCGGTAAAAGGGAAGGCGGCACGCTGAACGGCGGTCGCGACTGGAGCCCGACATTGATCATGTATAACCGGGACCGCAGTTACTGGTTCGGCGAACTGAAGAGCGACGCGGTAGCCGCCGGAAACGGTTTTGGCTCTTCCTTTGCCAACGGCTTTTTATACCAGATCCGGGCAGGTGTAAACCCGACTGAAAAGCTGGATATTATGGTTTCTTTTACTTATGCCGCCGCCGATGAAAAGCCGGCCAACTATATTGACGACGAGTATGGCTATGAACTTGACGTCACGGCCACCTACAAGATTACCAATAACTTAACTTATATGCTGGGCGCCGGTTATCTCTGGACCGGTGATTATTTCCGGGGCGCCAGCGCTGCGAATACCGTGCAAAATGATTACATGGTTATCAACAAGCTCATGTTGACTTTCTAGATGGTCCCAGTGTCCTTCCTCCCTCTCCGGGATGTGCGCTTACCGGGGAGGTTCTCATTGATCCCGCCGGTCGGATTATTCGTGCTACCCGAATTTGTTTTAGCTTAATTAATTTTATTTAAAAATATTGGCCCGGCGGCTGGTAATCATTCATCTACAAATTTGTTGCCTGAATAGTGAAGGTATGCTATTTCACAAAGAAATCATCTTGCAGGAGCCGTCAATGAAAATAAGGGTCTTGGGTTGCCACGGTTCACAGCTTCCTCATTACAATACGACAAGTTTTCTCATCGGACGGAATGTGCTGGTTGACGGCGGTACCATCACCACCGTTCTTCCCTTGCAGGAACAGCTTAAGATTGATTATATTTTCATCACGCACGCGCATCTCGATCATGTGCGCGATATCATGTTTCTGGCCGACAATCTCTGTTACCAGCGCCGGGAAAAACCGCTGGTCCTCATCAGCACGCAGGGCATCATCGATGCGGTTCACCGCCACTTGTTCAATAATGTCGTCTGGCCTGATTTTTCGCAAATCCCGCACGCCAAAGCGCCGGTTATCGAATTTCGCGTTATCAAGCCGGGGCAAAAACAAAAAATCGGCGACTTGCGGATAAAGGCCGTTGATCTTCATCACGTGGTGGAATCCGTGGGCTATATCATCGAAGCCGGGGGCAAGTCGGTCTTTCTGATGGGAGATACGGGTCCGACGGAGGCGGCCTGGCAAACGGCAAAAAAGACCAGCGGGCTGCAGGCCATATTTGTCGAAACCTCTTTACCGGACGGGATGAAGGATATGGCCGATAAAACCGGTCATTTGACCCCGCTTACACTGGCTGCCGAGTTGCAAAAATTAACCGGAACGAAGCCCCGAATTTATGTTTACCATATGAAAGCTGGTTATCGTGATATCATCAAAAAAGAAATTGCCGCGATAAAAGACCGGAAAATCAGCATAATTGAAGACGGCCAGATAATCCGTATTTAATTCCGGTAAAAAAATGAATAAATTCGATCCTGCCGCATATATTTCCAGCCTGAATATCGATGTCATGCGTTTCGGCCTGGATGCCGAAATCGGGCTCTTATCACGACTGGGTGACCCGCAGCATTCTTATAAGACAATACTTATCGCCGGAACCAACGGCAAGGGATCAACAGCGGCAATGATCTCTTCCATTCTGCACACCGCCGGGTACAGGACCGGCCTTTACACATCGCCGCATTTAATCGACGTCCGGGAGCGTATCGCCGTAAACGGGAAAAAAATTGCGCAAAGCGATTTCCGGGAAGTTTTGGCCGCCGTCAAAAAAGAGGTTGCGGAGCCGGTGACTTATTTCGAAGTTCTGACGGCGGCTGCCCTGCTTTATTTTCAGCGCCGCAAAGTCGATATTGCCGTACTGGAAGCGGGTTTAGGCGGCAGGCTGGATGCGACCAACGTCTGCCGGCCGCTTATTGCGGTAATCACCAATATCGACTTCGATCATACGGCTTATCTGGGAAAAACTCTGACCGCCATTGCCGGGGAAAAAGCGGGAATCATCAAAAAAGGCGGTGTTTGTGTTACCGCCGCAACACAAAGCAGGGTCTTGAATGTGCTGGAAGATGCCTGCCGCCGGAAGCAGGCGCGTTTCTACAAGTTGGGCAGCGCGATGAAAATCAGGCGGCAGAAGGACGGCCGCATTGCGTACTGCGGGCTCTATCGTGACCTGAATAATCTGAAGCTTGCGCTGCCGGGAGGTCACCAGCTGGCTAACGCGGCACTGGCTTTGGCGACCATTGAAATCATCGGTAAAAAAGGTTTCCCGACGACCGCTGCGGCGGTCGAAAAGGGGCTTGACGCGGCCCGCTGGGCGGCGCGGCTGGAAATTTTATGCCGCCGTCCGCTTTTCGTGGTGGACGGAGCGCATAATCCCGCCGGAATCAAAGTATTATGCCGTGCGTTGAAAAATGATTTTTCCTACCGCCGGCTAGTTCTCATCTTCAGTGCGCTGGCGGACAAGGACTATCACCGGATGCTGCGAAAAATAGCACCGCTGGCGCAGCAGATAATTCTTGTTCAGCTCCGATCGCAACGGGCCGTGCCGGTTACGATCATGCAAGAGTATTTGAACAAGAACGGTTACCGGGCCGTAATTGCGGAAAATGCCGCCGCTGCCGTTAAACTCGCCTTTGATCTGGCCGTAGACTGCGACATGATTTGCGGGGCCGGATCGCTTTATCTGGCCGGAGAGATAAAACAGGCTTTCCCTCCGCCGGTTTCTTGTGGTAAGAACCCGGATGTTTAATCGAATGTTTCCGGCGGCGGATGCCGGATAATGTTTTCACATAAACAGGCAAACATATGCGCCTGCAGGACTTGGCGATTTTGCAGCAAGGGGATGTATTTTATTTTGGCTAAACCAACGAAAAATATTCTGACGGCGGTTCTGCTAATCCTGATTGCGGGTTTTCTTTTCTGCCCGTATCCGGCGGCGGCGGAAAAAAATCAAGGCCCCGTCCAGATTGATGCCGACAGCATGGATTACGACAGCGCCAACGAAGTTTATCATGCGCAAGGTTCCGTCGTGATAACTTATGAAGGGGGAATTCTGACCGCCGATGAAGTTGATTTCGACAAAATAAACGATATTGCCACCGCCTATGGCCATGCTTTCCTGAAATCGGGCGGCGATACCCTTACCGGCGACAAGATAGTGTTTAATGTCGAAAGTAAAACCGGCGTCGCCTACAATGGCAGAGCCTTTTATGCCCAAAATCATTTTTATATCAGAGGAGAAGAAATCGAAAAAACCGGCGAGAAGTCCTATAAGATAATCCGGCCGTTTATCACGACTTGCGATGGTGATGATCCGGATTGGGAATTAGCCGGCAGCGAAATGAAAATAACCATTGAAGGCTACGGTTTGATTAAGAATGCGCGCTTTATCCCCAACAACAAAATACCGGTCTTCTATGCGCCGATCTTGCCCTTTCCCGCGAAAACAAAGCGCCAGTCCGGGTTTCTTTTCCCCTATCTCTCCTATTCCAAGGACAAGGACGGCTTTGATATTGAAGTTCCCTATTTTTGGGCTATCTCTCCGCATACGGATGCGACCTTTTACCAGCGATATATTGAAAAGAGGGGTTGGAAAGAAGGTGTGGAATACCGCTACTATCTGGGTGAAAAATCTTTCGGCACCTTCTACGGCGATTACCTGGACGATAATAAGGACTATGCTGAGGCGACCGCCGGTACCATCGTCAGTCCCGAGCAGAAGGATTTGAAGCAGCGCTGGTCGTATTATTTAAATCATCAAACAAATTTCGATGCGCAGACTTATTTACGCACTGATTTGCGCCGGGTATCCGACAACTGGTATTTCCGCGATTTTTCCGCCCACAACTATTATCGCGATCACTACGCGCAGACGGAAAGGGATCCGTTTAAAAAAATTCCTTTTCTGGCCGATGAGGCTCTGGCCACCCTGGAGTCAACAGCCCGGTTTTACAAGGGCTGGGCTAACTACAGTTTAAATGCTTTGGTCAGTTATACGGATAACCTGGCAACATCAGATAACAATGCCACTTTGCAGAAATATCCCGAAATCAATTTTACAGGGTTCAAGCAGCCGCTTTTAAAATCGCCTGTCTATTATGAGTTCACCGCGGTATATGATTATTTTTACCGCGGTAAAGGGCAAAAGGGGAATTTTGTCGAAGTCAACCCCGTTTTTTCCATGCCGTTTAACGTCATGCGCTACGCCAAAGTAATCCCGAAAATTTCTCTCCGGGAAACATACTGGAGCCGGGACGACGATCAGGCGACGGGCGATAATAAAAGCGGCACGCGAAGCATTTACGATTTGTCGCTGAATGTCAGCAGTCAGGTGTCGCGGGTCTATGATGTTAACATCCAGGACTGGCAGCGCGTCCGGCATGAAATCAAGCCGGAGCTTACTTATGCCTATACGCCGAATGTTTCACAAAAGGACCTGCCTGATTTCGCTCCGTATATTACGCCCATCGTGACACCTGTTGTGGCGGCTCCGACCAACGCCATAGTGGAACAAAATGCTGTTGCCTGGGGGCTGACCAATACCTTTACCGCCAAAAAAAAGGATGACAAGGGCAACTTTACTTATCTGGAGTTCTTGCGTCTTAAACTTCTGCAAACATTCGACATTAACGAAGCCAAACGGGATATGGAAGGAACCGCTCCCCGCCGTTACTGGTCCGACATGGTGGTGGAAGTGGATTTTACTCCTTATAAATATTTATCATTTTCGGCGCGCAACCAGTACAGCTACTATACCGGCTGGACGATCGCCAACTACGATATGAGCATCAGCGACTGGCGCGGGGACACCGCAACATTGAGCTATCGCTACACATATAATGCGCTGGAGGAGCTGGATATTTATCTGAAAGCGGTAATTACGGATAAAATTTTTGCCAACTTCATTTCACGCCGGGACAAATTCAATTCCCGGACCGTCGAAAACACAATCGGTCTCGTTTACCAGAAGCAATGCTGGGCGGTTGGATTGGACTTCACCAAATCGGATTCGCTGGAAATAAATTCCACACAAACCAAAACGGATACCAGGTTCGTCCTGAAACTGGCGCTGACCGGATTGGGCAAATTCGGAATGTAATTATTTCCCAGCGCGCGCCGGTTACTGCGGCA
>CAYYBK010000102.1:0-6940 GCA_964470015.1 uncultured Syntrophales bacterium | reverse complement strand
GGTTGGGCTGGACTTATTACTCGTTAGGGAAGCATGCAGATGCGGAAAATTTCTTTAAAAAAGAAATAGACTGGGCGGAAAATTTTATCAACAGAATCGATTATGTGTTCTTCAGCGATGAAGACAAAAGCATCATCGAATCCTATTATTGCGACGGTAACTACGGCATGGCTTTACTGTCCAAGGATAAAAAGAGTAATGCCGTCGCCAGGCATTTTGAACTGGCACTGAAATACAATAGCATGTTTACGGGCAGCAGCGAAATTCTAGCTGCTTTCGGAGATTTATATTATTTTCAAGCCAGATATCAGGATGCCCTTCCGCTCTATGAAAAATCCGTTAAAAGCGACAAAAACAATCTTGCCGCGCAGCTGAAACATGCCTGGGCCTATTATTACCTCAAAAATTACTCCGCTGCCGAAAAGATTTTTGAACAGGCCTTAGAAGGAGCGAAGAAATCCGAATCCGTTGAGGCGCTTTACGGCATGGCCCTGAGTAATTATTATCAGAATAAATTCGACACCGCTTACAGTAATTTTTCCAAAGCAATTGCCGTTAATCCCTATTATATGGATAATGTTGTGCTGCATGGCATCATTGAAAAAAAGCCGGAATGGAGGAAGCTCTGGAAGGATTTCGGACTGGCTTATAAGAACATTTATGTCTACAATTTTGCCGGCAGTTATTACGCCGCCCTTTACAAACTTGATGGTTATCTGCGGAAGGTGAACGCCGGCGATGTCGAGGCTTTAATTGCGGAGGGCTGGTGCAATCGGGGGCTGGGATACCTGGATAAAGCGCTGGAATCTTTTAACGCCGCGTTGAAACTGAATGCAAAAGCCGATGAAGCCTATGTCGGAATCGGTTCCGCATATCTTGCCTATAACAAGCCGGCCGATGCTTTAAATGCCTTCAATCAAGCTTTGATGATCAACCCTCAGAACGCGGGAGCTTATAACGGACTGGCTTATTATCATTTTGCCCGTAAAGACGAGATTAAGACGATGGAGGCCCTGCAAAAATCAATTTCCATCAATAAGAATTTTTACGATTCGCAGGCATTTATCGCCAATCTGCTTCTCCAACAAAAAAAATATGATGAGGCAATTAAGGAATACGAAAAACTGATAGAAATTGATAAATCCGTAATTGCTTCCTGGAATATGTCCGGTTGGGCTTATTACGCCGCCGGCCAGTACCAGAAAGCGCTGAAGGCATTTGCGGAGTCGAAGAAAATCAACCCCCTGCTGGTCGAAGCTCATTACGGATCGGGATTGAGCCTGGCTAAAGCCGGTGACCTGGATGATGCAAAGGATGAACTGGAAACGGCAATTAACATCTATCCATATTATGCCCATACGCAGGAGTTGATCAATCTGATTGCCGCGAATCCCAAATGGAAGAATCTTTATAAAACGCTTGGATGGAGTTATTATAATAATCAGTCATATAAACTTGCTGCGGCTGCGTTCCGGGAATATCTTGCCGCTGCTTCCACTGATATAGAAGCTCTCCGCGGCATGGCCTGGTCCAACTATTGGCAGGGCCAAGTGGATGCATCTTATGCGGGGTTTGCTGCAATTCTCAAAAATAAAGCGGATGATCTCGATGCACTGGTCGGCATCGGCTGGGTGCTTTATCTGCGCGATAAAGACAGTGAAGCGTTGAACTATCTGCAAAAGGCCGTGAAGATTGATGATAAGAATGTTAGCGCCTGGCGGGCGATTGCCGCTGTTAATTTCCGTGCCAAGAAGTTTACTGAAGCCAACGACATTTACAGGAAAATCGCCGCGATCCAACCGCTGGCCGTCGATGCCTATAACAATCAGGGTTGGGCTTTGTACCGGGAGAATAAATTCAACGAAGCCATCATCAAGTTTCAGGAATCACTGCGTGTCAGCAGGCAGTTGGGAGAACCTTATTACGGCCTCGCGCTCAGTTATGTAAAATTGGAAGACACGGACAAAGCGAAAGAAAATTTTGCCACAGCGATGTATTTGTATCCGGCTTACATGGACGGTCAGGACCTCTATGCCGTTTTGGACGGCAACTCCAGACTGAGTGAACTTTATAATTCCCTGGGCTGGGGTTATTATTATCAATATTACTACGACAAGGCCAAACAGCATTTTAACAAGGTATTGAAAAACGATGCCGGTAATCACGATGCCCTCCTTGGTCTGGGCACGATTGCTTATGTGCTCGGTGATTTTGACGGTGCGATAGCTTTATTCAACAAGGTTTTACCAGGCATATCGCCAACGGCGGCCTCCTGGGATAAAAACAGCTACATGCTGGAAAATTTGGGCTGGTGCTACTACTATAAGAAGGAATACGATAAGTCGCTGGAGTTGTTCAAGCGGCTGGAAAATTATCATCCCGGTATTGATTATATTGCACCGATCAACGGTACAGGCTGGTGCGAATTGATGAAGGGCAACAAAGCCGAAGCGCAGAAATTGTTCCAGAAATCACTGAAGATCCTGCCGTTTAATTATAGCGCCGAAACGGGTATGAAAGCACTGGCGAATTAAGATGAGTGCTGCGGGGAAGGTAAAAAAAGAAAAAAAGAGCGTTTGTATTTTTGCCGGTGGACAATCAAAAAAAAATTGTCCACCGGTCAAGGATGCAAATCTGCCTTTATGTGAAAAGCATAAACGAGAATTGAACAAACTGACTCGCTGCCGCATTGCTGATCATATTCGCCGCAATTTTATGGAAAAAGGCGATGAATCCATCATCTTCAATCAAAAAAACGGAGATGTATATTCCCTGAATTCGACAGGCACCTTTATTTTCCGGGAATTGCTTGCCGGAAAATCGTTTTGCGAAATTATCGCCAAGTCACGGGAAATCTTCGTCCTGGATGATTTTTCGGAAATCGCCGGAGATTACCGCCGGTTTATCGAGATGCTGCAAAAGGCCGGTTTGATCGAGGCGGCCCATGAAAAATAGCAGCAATGAGCCTGTAGAAAGATAAAATGGCGGCATGATGAAAGATTGGCAACATGCTCACGTTGTTATAACCGGCCTGATGGCAATGGATAATCCTTATCCGGGTCTGGGCGTTGGCCGTTGTCTCCGCAGCGCGGCGGAATTTAAAGGAAACATCTCCGGCTTTATTTTTGATCCTCTTTCCACCGGTGCTTATTGCGAGGGTATTTTTGACCGGATATTTTTAATCCCCTATCCTGCTGCGGGGGCGGCTGTTCTCCTGCGGCGTATTGAAGAAATTCATTCTGCATATCCGATTGATTTAATCATTCCCTCCCTTGATTCAGAGGTGATACTTTATGCTCAGGCGGCGAAAGAGATTAGCGGCATGGGTATTAGGACCCTGTTGCCGTCTGTCGATAGTATCAAAATGAGGAGCAAAAATATTCTGTATGAATTTTGCCTGCAAAACCGGTTTTACTGCCCGGAGACGATCATCATTAATAATGTGCAGGAAATTGCTTCCCGCTGTGCCGGCTTGGGCGGGGCTCCTTTTGTTTTAAAGGGCGCCTTGAGCGATGCCGTCGTATGCAACACTACGGAGGAGGGCAAGGACAATTATTGGCAGCTTTTCAACCAGTGGGGTTATCCCGTTTTAATGCAGAAATTTATTGCCGGCGAAGAGGTTGATGTTATCGCTCTTACCGGAAAAGATTCGCGGCTTGCCGGTGCCGTAGTTATGAAGAAATTTGGTCTTACCGAGAAGGGTAAGGCTTTTGCAGGCATTACGGTTGAAGATGACGAACTTATTAAGCTTACCGGAAAGATATTAAAAAAGCTGAACTGGATCGGCCCCGCGGAATGTGAATTCCTGAAAGATGAAAAAGGAAGATATTATCTTATGGAAATTAACAGCCGGTTTCCGTCATGGCTTTATTTGGCCTCGGCGGCGGGGCAGAACCTGCCTTTGTTAACGATGAAACTTGCCTTTGATGTTCCTGTCCGGCCGATGAGTTTCTACACTCCGGGTAAACTTTTCATCCGCACGGTAGAGGATAGAATTTTTGATGCTCAGAAATTAATGGAACTGACTGTTTCCGGGGAGGTGCAGCTGTGATTGTGGCCGTAACCGGGTTAAGTACCTCCAGTAATCCGGAAGCTGGTTTTGGTGTCCTCAAATCGTTAAAAAATGTGACGCACCGTGACTTCCGGCTGGTCGGTCTCGCCTATCAGCCGATGGAGACGGGGTTGTTTCACCCGGGACTGATGGACCGGGCTTTTATTGTACCTGCACCGCGTATCGATCGCGAGGCCTTTATCGGCCGTGTCGGGCAAATCAAGAATGAAACAGGACTGGATATAATTATCCCGAATATTGACGATGAAATTGAAGCCTTTGCCTCCATGGCCGATGAACTTGGCGCAATGGGTGTCGCAACGTTGCTTCCCGGCAGGCCGGCCCTGAGGGAAATGCAAAGCGCGATAAACAGACAGCGGACGACACAAGATTTTTCCGCAGAAGAAGATGATAATCACGATGCAATGGTTCTTCCGTCCACGCTGGTCAAAAATCCTGTAAGTGAACGAATTTCCCCGGAGAATAAAATTTCTGATTTTTATGCGCTGGCGGTGCTTGCCAGCCGGAAAAGTAAGGTAATCGCCTTATCTGCCGTGAAAAAGATCCTGATTTCCAGCTATGGCGGTACCTGGATGGCTCTGACCGTAGATGCGGGTGAATTTGCGGCATTGGCCGAAAATCTGGTCAAAGATGCTTCCTGGCAGGGGCCTTTGACTATCGAGGTCACCAGAAGCCGCCGCGGCGAACAATATATTTCCGGTGCCCGTCCCGTATTCCCCGACTGGATAAATCTTGCCCGTGCCGCCGGAGCAAACCTACCGGCAATGCTCGTCGATGTTATCCGGGGGAGGGTGGTGAAGGGCGTCGTGCAGGCAGCGCCGGGTAAAGTTCTGATCAGATCATCTCTGGACGTGGTTACCGATTTGAACAATTTCGGGAAAATATCCCTCAACGGAGGAATTGATTATGCTCGCAACTAAGGGCAGAAAACTTTACATCAAACCGGTAATTAAAAAAGTTTCGTTTGCCGACACCGCTAAATTTAAAAGTGAGCATCTGAAAACATCTTCGATAAAAAAAATTGAAGGCTTGTCCGTCCGTGACTTAGTCGGCGCCTACGGGTCCCCGCTTTATGTCGTGTCGGAAAATACGCTGCGGCGCTGCTACCGTGAGCTTAGCGAGGCCTTTACCAAGCGTTATCCGCGAACAACGATTGCCTATTCATACAAGACCAACTATCTAAGTTCCATTTGCGCCATCCTCCATCAGGAAGGAGCATGGGCGGAAGTTGTTTCCGGATTTGAATACGAAATCGCCGCCAGCCTGGGCATGAAAGGTGAGCGGATCATTTTCAACGGTCCGTATAAAAAACGGGAGGAAATGGCAAAAGCGTTCCGGGAAGGGGTCGCCGTCAATATTGATTCCTTTGATGAATTGAAAACGGCGGAGGAAGTGGCGGAAAATACCGGCTGCAAAGCAAAAACAGGCATTCGTGTCAATATGCAGCTTAACTATCCGGTATGGAATAAGTTCGGATTCAGCTATGAAAAAGAAGAAGCTTTTCAGGCCTGCCGCCGGATAAGCCGGCATAAACATCTGCGGCTTGCGGGCCTGCACTGCCATGCGGGTACTTATATAATCGACATTGGCATTTATCGCCGGCTGATGGAAAATCTGACCGCGCTGGCAGTGAAGATCAGGGAAGATCTGGGAATAGAAATTGAATATCTGGATATCGGCGGCGGCTTTCCTTCCGGCAACAGCCTGCATACGCAACTCATGCCGGGGCAGACTATCGCCCCGCCGCTGGAGCAGTATGCCGAAACAATCTGCGCCGTCATGAACAAAAAAATGCGAAGCTTTAGAAGCTCGCCCCGGTTAATATTGGAGCCCGGCCGCTCCGTCGTTGACGAATGTATGTATCTTTTGACCAAAATAGTGGCTATCAAAGAGCGTCCGGGAGAGAATCGGGCGGTAATTGTTGATGCCGGAATTAATCTTCTACCCGCTTCCGCCTACTATCGCTATGAAATTGCATCCGATCGCGATTCCGACGAATTGATGGAGGAAATTGATATATACGGTGCTTTATGTATGCAAATAGATGTTATCAGAAACGCGGTGCGTCTGCCGGTCGGCCAGGCCGGCGATATTATAACGATCAGCAAGGTTGGAGCATATAATTTCAGTCAGTCCATGCAATTTATTTATCCGCGCCCGGCGGTCGTGCTTTTGCACGAAGGAAAGGGCGAAATTATCCGCCGGTTGGAAAAATACGAAGACGTCAAAGGTCCGGAGATTGTTCCTGTCAGACTTTTAAAAAATGCTCCAACAAATTAACGATAAATTAGACGAACTTGCAAATAAGGCCGCCGCCAAATGGCAGCAGCTCTTTGCTGAATCTTTTCTGGCGCGCTTTGTTGATGTTCTATTGCGTTCTTACGGACAAATTTTATTTGCCGACAATATTTTGACCGGCTTTTTTCTGCTGGTTGCCCTGATGATGATCTCCGGCAGCACCGTATTTTTTTCGCTGATCGGTATTTTCGTCGCTTCCGCCACTGCATATTTCTTCAAGGAAGACGGCTTTCTCGTCAAAAGAGGCTTTTTCGGCTTTAACGGTGCGCTGTTCGGTTTCTTCTGGAGCTGGTATTTCTCCGTTACTGTTGCTTCCCTGATAATTTTCATTGCTATGGCTATAGCCGTTGCCCGTTTCCAGTCGTACCTGATGAAGAAAATATCCCTGGGGCGGTTTAATCTGCCGGTAATGAGCCTGCCTTCTGTTGTCGTTTTGCTTTCATCTCTGCTCATCGTGTACTGGTTAGTATACAGTGCCGGCCTTTTCCCTCCCTCCGCCGTTTACATCATGAACGGTTTTTCCGCAGAACCGTTAATTAAAATTGCACTGGTTCAGGGAAATTTTTCTTC
>CAYYBK010000101.1:0-6984 GCA_964470015.1 uncultured Syntrophales bacterium | reverse complement strand
AAGGAAACCTTCAACCTGTGCGACACCTTCCTCCGTCAAAACAACAGTGCGGCTTTTTTCATCGATTACATAATCACGTTCTTTTTTTAGCCGCGGTATTATCTGGTTTATTTTATAATATTTATCTGTTGATTCCTCCGACGGGCCGGAAATTATCAAAGGAGTACGGGCTTCATCGATCAGAATGCTATCCACTTCATCAACAATCGCATAATTAAACTCCCGCTGGACGTAATCTTCCAGGCTGAATTTCATATTATCCCGCAGATAATCAAAGCCGAATTCATTATTTGTCCCGTATGTAATATCGGTATGATACGCTTCTCGTCTTTCATCGTCATCCAGCCCGTGAACAATAACCCCGACGGTCAGGCCCAGAAAATTATAGATGGGGCCCATCCAGTCGGCGTCTCTGCGGGCCAGATAATCATTGACCGTAACGACATGGCAACCCTTTCCCTCCAAAGCATTAAGATACAAGGGCATGGTTGCTGCCAGGGTTTTGCCCTCGCCTGTTTTCATTTCCGCGATTTTTCCTTCATGCAGAACAATGCCGCCGATAATCTGAACATCAAAGGGCCGCATTAGAAGAGTCCGCCGGGAGGCCTCTCTTACCACGGCAAACGCCTCCGGGAGAATATCTTCGAGGCGAAAACCTGTTTTTAATTTATCTTTAAAATATGGAGTTTTAGCGGCCAGTTCGGCATCGCTTAAAGACATCATGGCGGGCTCGTAGCTGTTAACCTCATCCAGGAGAAGCGATAAACGTTTTAATTCACGATCGTTTTTTGTACCGACTATTTTCTGCAATATTTTATCAAACATTAATCACCCTAAAAAAAAACCGGTAAAGCTACCGGTGACTTTAGTAATTTCCGCTGTTTATTATTGGAAACAGCCCGCTGGTAAAACACTCCCGAATCAACCCGTTATTTTAAATATTTTCTGGGATTGACCGGAATTTTGTTGATGTAAACAGCATAATGAAGGTGAGAACCCGTACTGCGTCCGGTATCCCCCACATAGCCGATCAGATCGCCTCTTTTTACTCGAACACCCTGCTGCACGGCGGACTTGGCCAAATGAGCATAGGCAGTAACAATACCGTGACTGTGGTCGATCTTAACGATATTGCCATCCTCGGGCTGATACGACGCTTCCACCACAATGCCGTCAGCCGTTGCCAGAACCTCTTTATTCATTCTTGTTGCAATGTCCAATCCTTTATGAAATTCCGAGCCGGCATTGAAGGGTGATTCGCGGACACCGAATTCCGACGTAATCCATCCTTTTACCGGCCAGATAGAAGGCGTTGCCGCTAAAAGAGATTTTTGTTCACGCAAAAAATTCATTAATTCCGAAAAACTTTTTTCTCTAATATCGGCATCCTCATGTAACTTGGCAACTTCTTTGTGCATCCCGACAACCAGTGTGGCATGATCGCTCTTGAGCAATTCTTTCATCCGGGAGTTATCACTGTTCGATCCACCGATGCCGAGAGGCAGTTTTTTATCCCTGCCGGTCTGATACTGCGCCACAATACGCAATTTTTTATCGAATTGTTTTAGTTCTTCCATCCGGTCGGAAAAATCATCGATTTTTGCCGCGAGATCGTGAATCTGCTGGGATTGCTCTTTCGTCAACACTTTCAGCCTTGCCAGTTCCGCCCGGTCTCTCTTAATACTGGCGTAGTCATAGATAATATAAAAAGTTGAAAGTACAGCAAAAATGGAACCGACAAACAGAGCACGGACCAAAGCGCTGGAAAGAGATATCTTTTTTACTGCGCTTTTCCGGCGTGGAATAATCATCAATGTAAAGAAATTATCGGGCATTGTTTCTTTCCTTACTGATTAACGCCATTCTGAACAACTAAAAAACGAATTAGGTGCGTTTACCTATCATAAAAAAAACAGAAAAGTCAAGAATTACCTGGCTCAACAAATCTGAGGTTTTATCTCTGTTTTTATGATTTGGTAATCATCAGCAGCGGGTCGCCGACTTCAACTTTATCGCCAAGCGACACCATAATTTCACTTACTTTTCCGCTGGTTTCTGAAAGTACATTTGTCAGCATTTTCATCGCTTCCAAAACAATCAGCACCTGGCCGGCTGAAACTTCGGCCCCCTCCGTAACAGGAATTTCATTAACTGTACCGGTTATCTGAGAGCGCACATCGCCTGCCTTGGCCAAATCATTGAGCTCTTTAACGGAAATGGAAACTTTCTTTTTCAATTGATCGCCTGATGACTTCTTACCGCCTCCCTCAGGTTCAATTTCCGTATAGATCGGTTCCGGATGATGGTCTATAACGAAGTAAGTTACAGCATCACCGGTTTTGGTTTTACGCTGCGGTCCGATTTCGATTGCATGCAATTTCCCGTAGGCATCGGTAATCTCGAATTTTTCCCCGAGACCGAAGCCGCCTTTTCTAAACCATATTCGGGGCGGCAGAACCCAGGTCTTTCCGTATTTCGCCTCAAAATTAAAGAAATTTACAGCGTCATTGGGATGCTGCAGATATAAAACAAGCTCATCCTCGGTGGCCGGTCGGCCTAAGCGGCGTTCCAAAACTTTTTTCTCCACATCCAGATCAATGTCCTCTATCTTCTGGTAGCAGTAGTTGCAATCGACATAATTCTTCCAGTCACTGCCGAAGACTGCTTTAAAAATTTCGTCTGACGGTTTATAAAAAGGCAGTTCGCCATATCTTCCCAGCATCAGATTTTTTAAATCGTCACTGGCGTCTTTATAACGCACGCCCTTCAGAACATTGTTAACCGCTGTCGTCCAAAGGATCTGCGAACCAGGGGTAACGCTCCACCAGTTACCCAACTCCACCTGTACCCGGGGCAGCTCTTTCTGGAGAATTTCCGGCATTCTTGACAGGAACCCCCCTTTAACCGCCTGCTCAAAGCTGGAACCGGTTGCGCCGCCGGGAAGCTTGTGCACCTGCACCGTCGGATCAAAACCCAAAAACTGCGATTCAAAATCCCTGTAATACTCTCTTTCGGGACGGAGGATGTTCGAGGCATCTATAACCGCTTGTCTGTTTAAGCCCACTGCTTTATAACCATATTCGTCAAGCGTATCCACAACGGTGATGATGGGGGGCGGGCCGAAGAAGCCGGTAAATGCATGGTCGGAAGCATCAACAATCTTGGCCCCGTTGATTACGGCTTCAATTATTCTTCCGACATCATTACCGTCGGAATTGTGTCCGTGATAATGAATCAGCAGGCCCGGATATTTGTTTAAAATACTTTTCACCAGCCGGCCGATACGGCGCGGTGTTCCCAGGCCGCCATGATTCTTAATGCAAAGAATAATGTCCTCGCCGGTGACGGCTAAAATTTCACCGACTTTTTTTACATAATAATCATCGGTATGTTCCGGCCCTGTCGAAAAGCAGATTGACGGTTCCAAAATGCAGCCGGCATTTTTAACTTCTTCGAATACCGCAATCATATTAGGAATGTGATTCAGAAAATCAAATACGCGCCAAACATGGACATAGCGGGCAAAGGACTTGACCGTAAGACGTATGACGTTTTCGGGATAAGGCCGGTAACCGAATAAATTAATGCCGCGGCAAAGGTTTTGGAATAATGTATCCGGCATATTTTCCGCCAGTACCTGCAGTTTTTCCATGGGATTGATCTGCTTGCGCAGCATATCCACATGCACCGATGCACCGCCGGAAATTTCCAGAGAAAAGAAACCGGAAGTGTTGCGCTCCTTGGCAACAAGAAGCTGCGTATGCGGCATGATTCTGTTTTTGAAATCGGACTGCGAGAGATCTCGTTCGGTATTGGTTACATAATAACCCTTGTTGCGCTTAACCTTGTCGATAATATATTTTGCGCCTTTTTCTCTAAGTTCACGGGGGGTTACTCGTTCGTCAAACATATTTCTTGCTACTTTTTCCATAAATAAATAGATCCTGCTTTCTTAAAGTGTAAATTAGTACGCATATGGATTAATTTTTTTGGCATGCACCTCGGCAATTAATCTTGTCAGCTTCGCTACCTCCCTTTCTTTCTCGGGATAATCAAAAATCTGTGCATGCGTTTCCAGATAGCTGGTATCAAATTTACCAGCCTTGAAATCCGGCTCGTCACAGATCGCCAGATAAAAGGGAATTGTTGTTTTCGGCCCAACAATCAGGAAGTTATTCAGCGAACGCTTCAATCTTTGGATTGTTTGCTCCCAGTCATAACCGCGAATCGTCATTTTAACCATTAATGAATCATAATCCGTCGGTATGCGATAGCCTTGATATACGACACCATCCAGCCGGACACCGGGACCACCCGGGGATTGATAAACCTCCAATGTTTTGCCGCCTTCCGGCATAAAATTATTTTTCGGATCTTCGGCGTTTATTCTCACCTGGATGGCTTTGCCCATCATGCGCACGCGTTCGGGTGAAATACTCAGCGCGTCGCCTTCGGCAATTCTTATCTGCTGTCGCACAATATCAATTCCCGTTAATTCCTCCGTTACCGTATGTTCCACCTGGAGACGCGTGTTCATTTCCATAAACCAAAATTCATTCGTCCGGGGGTCAACCAAAAACTCCACCGTACCGGCGTTGATATAGCCGGCATGACGCGTTCCTCTGATGGCGGCATCATACATGGCCTCCAAAACGTCCGGGGGCAAATCAGCCGGAGCAATCTCCAGCAGCTTTTGATGGCGGCGCTGAATGGAACAGTCCCGGGAACCCAGGTGAATGACATTACCGTGATAGTCGGCAAGAATCTGTATTTCGACATGACGCGGCGCTTCAATGCACTTCTCGATATAAATACTGTCATCGTTAAATGCCGCGCGTGTTTCTGCCCGGACCAAGGGCAGCTGTATTTTAAGCTCTTCTTCATTTTTAACTTTGCGGATACCCCTGCCGCCGCCGCCCGCAGCGGCTTTCAGCATCAATGGATACCCGTGCTTGAGAGCAAAGGACTTGACCTCGGCAATGCCGGCATCTCCGGGCTTAATACTGTCCGTAGCCGGAATCGTCGGCACTTTAGCTTCTTCCATAATTTTCCGGGAGACGATTTTGTTACCCATATCCCTGATGACATGCGGCGGCGGGCCGATGAATATAATTCCCGCCTTCTCGCAGGCGGAGGAAAAATCGGGATTCTCCGATAGAAATCCGTAGCCGGGATGTATGGCATCGGCGCCGCTTTTCTTCGCTGCCCAGATTATTTTGTCGATATCGAGATACTCTTTGCGGGGTCTTTCTCCGATCATTATAGCGTCATCAGCCAATCTGATGTAATGTGATTCGGAATCGGGTTTTTCATAAACGGCAATTGCTTCCAGACCAAGCTCTTTAACCGTTCTGATTATGCGCAAAGCAATTTCGCCTCTGTTGGCAATCAATACTTTTTTTATTTTTCTTTGTTTTACAGACATGGTTTCCTTCCTACATTAAAATATACTCATTCCGAAAAATATCAACCCTACTTTTTCATATAGCGCGGTAGAATGCCGTGAGACATAGAAGATGTCAAGAAAATTCAGAATTTTTCACTGAAAACAGCTTGGAAAATTTGCATTTTTGCGCGAGAGGCTGTTGCCAGTTTCTCGTCATCATCACTGGAATTTTTATACTGTTAAGAATCACTACTGTCAAATAAATTTTATGATTTTTTCGCCGGGTATTAATTATGAAAAATCCATTTTCTCATTGAAAAAACAAAATGTATCCGCTAAATTAGCAGAAAAAGGATGGAAATCGCTGTGAAAAAGAAGCACGCTGCCGCATATATTCCGTATTTGGTGTTTTTCCCCTCGTTTATTGCCCTGCTTGTATTTTTTCCGATATTCTCCGCCCGCGCTGCGGAAATAACCAACCGTGATCTTCTCTTTAAATTAGACAAAAACGTCTCCCAGCTTCTGCTCGTCACCAATAACTGCCCCTCTTCTTTTATTGTAAAAATAACCGCGCTGGAAAAAAAGGACGGTAAGTGGGAAGAAGTTTTTCCGTCTGTAAACGGCGTTATCGGGAAAAACGGCTTTGCCTTACCTGAAGAAAAAAGAGAAGGAGACGGAAGAACGCCTGCCGGTATTTTCCCGCTGAAGATCTCCTTTGGCTATAAGGAATCAATCCCGACGAAGATGCCCTACCGGCAGAGCCTGTCAGACGACCTCTGGGTGGACGATATTAATGCTCTGGACTATAATCGCTGGGTGAAAGAAAAAAGCACAAAAGCTCTCTCTTTCGAAAGAATGCGGCGTGATGACGATTTATACAAATACGGCCTTGTTATAGAATACAATACCGCTCCCGTTGTGAAGGGCTACGGCAGCGCGATTTTCTTCCATGTCTGGCGCGGCAAAAACAGGCCTACGGATGGTTGTGTTGCTGTTTCCGAAGACAACATTGTCAGAATCCTGAAATGGCTTGATCCTCAGGCGGCACCGCTCATTATTATGGGTGCGGAAGATATGATGGAGCAGATCGCCCGATGAAAACAAAAATAATTTCCGCCTTTTTCCTTGCCATTTTTTTCTTCTTGCCGCTCCAATTTTCCGCAAGTTTCGCCGCCGGTGAGAGGCCGGCCGGCTTCGTCGATATCAAAGATGTTATACCGGATATCCAGCTCGACATCCGGTACTTTACTTGCCATAATTTCGTCGGAGAAAAAATCGAGGGCTACAACGCCAGTAAATGCATTTTAACAAAGGAAGCGGCGGCCGCACTCGCAAAAGTTCAGCAGGAGCTGGGCAGATTTTCCCTCGGTATAAAAATTTACGATTGCTACCGTCCCCAGCGGGCGGTAAACCATTTTGTAAGATGGGCACAGGAGATTACAGATACAAAAACAAAAGAGGAATTTTATCCGGATATTGATAAAAGAAATCTGTTCAGAGACGGGTACATTGACAATAAATCAGGCCACAGCCGGGGCAGTACTATTGACCTGACAATCGTTCCCTTCCCGGTCCCACCGCAGCAGGGCTATTGGCCC
>CAYYBK010000100.1:0-7053 GCA_964470015.1 uncultured Syntrophales bacterium | reverse complement strand
ACTTCTACCGTGTGAAGGTAGCACTCTCCCGCTGAGTTAACCGCCCAAGTGCCGTCTGCTATAGCCTAAAGCCCCGGGTATTTCAAGTAAAAAGTACTTCCCGGCAACATCGCCGCTGATTCAAAAATCAGCCAGTCAGCGTCCGGTAAAGCCCGATTCGCCGATCGGCAAACAAGTCGTTGTATTTATTTATTCTTTTATCCCGCGCCTGCCCGACATCTATTTCCGCCACACCAACCTCTTCGGTTGCTTCATCCGCCCGGTATAAAATCCGGGCATCGGGGGCAGCAATCTGGCTCTTGCCCGTGTAATGCCATTTTTTGCCGGCGCGTTCTTCCCCGCCCGTCCGATTCGCCGTCACGGCATAAACCCTGTTTTCCAGGCACCTGAAAGGCATGGCATTCTGGCAATGCGGGAGAACAAGATTGGCCGCATGGCAGATTACATCCGCTCCCTTCAAAGCCATAATCCTCACCGATTCGGGGAAATACCAGTCGAAACAAATCATCACTCCGATTCTGCAGGAACCGATATCGTAAACGGCAAACTCTTTTTCTCCCGGCTGAAACCAGAGTTTTTCTTCATTGAAAAGATGGATTTTCCGGTAGGTGGCGACATAACCGGACGGCGAAACCAAAACCGCCGAATTATACAGGTTGCCGGCAGACAGCTCGGCAATGCCGGCTACGATATGTATTTTTTTCTTTTGCGCCGCGGCGCACAGCGCCTGCGTTGTCTTTCCGGAGGGATCTCCTCGGCCAGACTTGCCGCTTCGCAAGACGAAATAAAAAGATACCCGGTATTGAATAATTCCGGCAACACCAGCAGTTCGGCATCGGCTTTTTCAATAAGGGATACCGCCTTGTCGATATTTTCATCGATCTTGCCGAATTTCGGATTAAACTGAACAAATCCCGCTTTCATAATAACCGCCTTGAAGGAATTTTTACCTTTCAAATATGCAAAATTATCTAGCCCGAAGGCGGCAGAAAAGCAATGATAAAAAATAAAGGGGCGGACATGATATCCGCCCCTTTCCGACCGGACCTGTTAGCCAGGTCAGTATCTGAATATTCCGTAGCCTTGGAGCCGGTATGCTATGAAATATTTCTAAAGCATTTCATAAATGCCGGCGGCACCCATGCCACCGCCGATACACATGGAAACGATACCACGTTTGGCCTTGCGCCGTCTCATTTCGTGCAGCAGTTGCGCCGTCAGTTTGGCCCCGGTTGCGCCGAGCGGATGACCGAGCGCGATTGCTCCGCCGTTGGGATTGATATCACCGGCAGCCAATCTGTCTTCGATGCCGATCGTTTTGATTGAATAAAGAGCCTGGCTGGCAAAAGCTTCATTAATTTCAAAGACATCAATATCCTTCGTGGTAAGACCGGCCATTTTCAGAACCTTGGGAATAGCCAGCGCCGGGCCGATGCCCATCTCTTCCGGCTTGCATCCCGCCACCGCATAATAGGTCAGCCGGGCCATCGGTTTAACGCCGATGGCTTTTGCTTTTTCCGCCGTCATTAAGAGGGTAAAGGCCGCACCGTCCGTCATCTGGGACGCGTTGCCGGCGGTCACCGAGCCGCCCTGCCGGAAAGGCGGTTTCAGCTTCGCCAGATCATCCATCGTCGTCGGCCAGCGGATACCGTCATCGGCGTCAAAAACAACGTTCTGTCTTACCTTTTTCCCATCCCTCGCTTTAGTGTATTTCCATGCGTTGATGGGAATTATTTCTTCCTTAAATTTTCCGGCTTTCTGGGCTTCGTAAGCCCTGCGGTTGCTTTCCAGCGCGAATTTGTCCTGATCTTCCCGCGCCACTTTATAATTGGCCGCTACATTTTCCGCGGTAATGCCCATGGAAACGAAAACATTGGGCTTGTCGCCCCAGTCCGGATGTGGGCGGAAAATGCTGCCGCCCATCGGAATATGGGACATCGTTTCACAGCCGCCGGCGATAATTACATCCGACCAGCCTGCGCGAATCTTGGCCGTGGCATCGGCAATGGCCTGCAGCCCCGACGAACAAAAACGGTTGATCGTCATTGCCGAAG
This sequence comes from uncultured Syntrophales bacterium, assembly GCA_964470015.1. Taxonomy (GTDB): domain Bacteria; phylum Desulfobacterota; class Syntrophia; order Syntrophales; family Smithellaceae; genus MVRV01. The sequence goes on along the minus strand of CAYYBK010000100.1, from coordinate 4,999 downwards.
TGCTGATCGGCAGCCCCGCCCCGACACCCAGCACCCGGCCGTAATTCATCCCCTGCTCTGCTTCGGGAAACGCACAACCGACGATCAAATCATCGATATCTTCCGGCTTTAATTGCGGCACCCGGGCCACCAACCCGCGAATAACCTGAATGCCGATTTCATCGCCTCTTGTGGTGGCAAGTCCGCCCCTTTTATAACGCCCGCCGGGACTTCTCACGGATTCAACAATTACAGCTTCACTCATGATCTTCCTCCTTTTTTATATCAGATGCGCTTCCCTGTGAAGCGTCATCCGGTGGAATGTTAGTTACGCAAAGGTTTGCCGTTGGTCAGCATATACATTATCCGGTCCTGTGTTTTCTGCTCGCCGCACAGGCTCAGGAAAGCCTCTTTCTCCAGATCCAGCAGGTGCTGTTCGGTAACGAAAGTCCCTTCGGCGCAATCGCCGCCGGACAAGATATAAGCCACTTTTTTGGCAACAAATACGTCATAGTCGGAGGCAAAATTGCCGTGCCTGATATTGTAGAGAACGGCATCAGCAAGGCCGCGCAGATTTTCGCCCATAACGGGAATCATTGCCGGGCGCGGTTTTTTATAGGTTTTGGCCAAACCGAGAACAAGCTGTTTGGCATCCCATATCTGCTGGTCACGGTTCAGACTGATGCTTTCGGTCTTTCTGATATAGCCAAGTTCCATCGCTTCGGCTGCGCTGGTGGCAACTTTGGCCATGGCAATATTTTCAAAAGCCTTGGCGAAATAATTCTGCAGATTAAGCCCTCCCTCCACGAGGCCATCGGGAATGCCTTCAGTCAAACGGACGGACAATTCCTTGCAGCCGCCGCCGGCGGGAATCACGCCGACGCCTACTTCCACCAGGCCGATATACGTTTCACCGCACGGCTGGCACCTGGTGCCGTGCATTGAAATTTCGCAGCCGCCGCCCAAGGCAAGGCCGGCCGGTGCAGTTACCACCGGCTTAGCAAGATATTTCATGCGCATATTGGCGTTCTGGAAGGCGGCAACAAGATTTTCCAGAATATCCCAGTCGCCTTTCTGGATACCCAGAAGCACCTTGAAGATGTTGGCGCCGGCCGAGAAATTCGCATCATGATTGCCGACCACCATGCCGGTAAAATCCTTTTCTACGATGTCGCAACTGTCGAAGATCATCTGGATTATATCGTCGTCAACGGCGTTCATCTTAGTATGGAATTCCAGGCAGGCCACGCCGTCGCCGATATCCACGAGGGATGCGCCGGCGTTTTCCTTGACAATCTTCTTTCTTTCTTTCAGCGCGGGCAGCAGGATGATCCGCGGATTATCCTCGATTTTCTGGTACGCTTTTCTCTCGAAATCGTAATAGTAGCGGCCATCATCCTTTTTCAGATAAAAAGTCTCGCATTTGGCTTTGAGCATTTCGTCTATCTTCTTAGGAACTTTTATCTTCAGCTTTTTCATCACCGCCAGCGAATCACGCACACCCACCGCATCCCATGTTTCAAACGGGCCCAGCTGATGGTTGTAACCCCACTTCATGGCATTATCGATACCGACAACCGTATCGCAGATTTCCGGCACGCGGTTTGCCGCATAGACAAAATTGTTGCAGAGGTATTCCCGGACAAATTCCGCGGCATCGTCTTTGCCGTTGAAAATCATTTTTATTTTATCGCCGATATCACCAGGGGCTTTCTTCGCCTGCGCCAGCGAATCATATTTCGGCTTCTCAATGGCAACGTATTCCATCGTATTGTAGTCCAGCACCAGCTTGACAGATTTTCCTTTTGCATCTTTCGTTTTTTTGTAAAATCCCTGCTTCGTTTTGTTGCCAAGCCATTTCTTTTCGAACATCTTCTTCATAAACTCGCTGGGAACGAACATATCTCTCATTTCATCGTCGGGAACCGCTTCATAAAGATTGGACATAACGTGATAACCGGTATCCAAACCCACCAGATCAAGCGTACCCGCGATCGCCGTGCCGGGCCGGCCCAGGGATTTCCCGACAATGGCATCAAGCTGCGGTATCGTCATGTTCTTTTTCAGCATCAGGTTGATCGCGTTGGAAATATCAAAGACACCGATGCGGTTGCCGATGAAGTTCGGCACATCTTTGCAGATAACCACGCCTTTGCCGAGGACGCGTTCGCAGAACTCCACCATGTAGCTGATTACTTCCTTTTTGGTTTCGGCACCGGGAATAATTTCCAAAAGCTTCATATAGCGCGGGGGATTAAAAAAATGCGTCCCCAAAAATCTTTCCTTGACGCCGGCACTCAAATTGGCGGTAATATTACCGATGGGAATGCCGGAAGTATTTGTGGAAATGATGCAGGTCGGTTTTACGTTTTTGACGACATTGGCAAACAACTCCTGCTTGATTTTCAAATTTTCAATAACTACTTCAATTACCCAATCGACATCACGAAGCCACCCCATGTTGTCGGCAAAATTCCCCGTTTTAACCATGGCGGCGTTTTTCTTCGTATAAAAACCGGCGGGCTTGGCCTTTAAAACACCGGCCAATCCGTTGTTCGCAAAACGGTTGCGCCATTCCGGACTTTTCTCGGTCAGACCCTTTTTCTTGTCATCCTCCGTCAACTGCGGCGGAATTATATCCAAAAGTACGCATTCAATCCCCGCATTGGTCAAATGCGCCGCAATGGTCGCGCCCATAACTCCGGCACCCAGCACGGCGGCTTTCTTGATTTCATAAGACATGTTCTTTTCCTCCTTCCCGCGATCACACGGTAATAGAATTTAACTGTTTACGAAGCAAACGATTCGTCCGCAATTTCGATCGGAGTTCTGTCACCGGCTTTCAGTGCTTCACACCTTGCCTTGACACTCAGCAGAACATTGACGGCAAAAAATTTCGCTGACGCGATTTTACCGGCATAAAAAGCCACTTCGGCATCCTGATGGACCAGAGCCCGCTGTTTGCCCTTGGAGTCTTCCGCTCCCTTGGCCGCGTAAATTGCCCGGAGTTTTTCTTCGGCAATGGCGGCTCCCTGCACCATAAAATGACCAAGAAGCACATCGCCGAACAGTTCCAGATAGGGTGAAGCATTAAGGATGGGCAGCAGGAATCCGGAGCTTTTGCCTAATTGCGCGAAGTGCAAAGTCAGGTCAATGAGTGCGTTGTTGGCATCTTCCAGATAAGCGGCTGTTTTTTTCAATTCATCGCTGTTTTTGGCCCGGGCAATCGTGGCATTGATATCGCCGAACATATTCATCGCGTTCATCCCCTTGCGCTGGGCCAGTTTGCGCCCGACCAGATCGAGCGCCTGAATGCCGTTGGTTCCCTCGTAAATGGGCGCAATACGGCAATCCCGCATATATTGCTCAACCGGATACTCGGCACAGTATCCGTAACCGCCGTAAACGTCGATCGCCATGGAGCATACCTTCATCGCCGTATCGGAGGAATAAGCTTTACAGACGGGCGTTAAAAGCTCGACATAGCCCTGCCATTTCTCCTTGTCTTCCGGCTTTTCGGCTATTCTGGCCATATCCATGCTGAAACCAGCAAAATAATTAAGCGATCTGATGCCTTCCACATAAGCCTTCATCAATAACAATTTGCGGCGGATATCCGGATGCTGAATAATGGGCACGGCCTTGGCATCGGGATTTTTCATTTCCCAGATGGCTGCGCTCTGAATACGCTCTTTGGCGTATTGAACGGCATGTTCATAAGCCGCAGAGGCATGTCCCAGGCTTTGCATGCCAACTTCCAGGCGGGCCTCATTCATCATGTGGAACATGATCCGCATGCCCTGCCTTTCCTTGCCCAAGAGTTCGCCGATACATTTACCTTCATCGCCGAAATTCAGGGTGCAGGTGGCCGAGCCCTTGATGCCCATTTTATGTTCAACATTACCGGTACGCACATCGTTGAATTCGCCAAGCGACCCGTCATCCTTCACCCGGTATTTCGGGACAATAAAAATAGAAATACCTTCCGTGCCCGGAGGGTCGCCTTCAATGCGTGCCAATACGGGATGAACAATATTATCGGTCAGATCGTGGTCACCGCAGGAGATGAAACATTTCGTTCCCGTAATACTGAACGTGCCGTCCGGCAGGCGTTTGGCGGAAGTGCGCAGCGCACCGACATCACTGCCGGCATTGGGTTCGGTCAGGCACATGGTCCCCGTCCACTCGCCGGCAAACATTTTATACATGTATTTGTTCTTCTGTTCCTCCGTGCCGAATTTTTCAATGAGGCCGGCGGCTCCATTGGTCAGTCCCGGATACATGAGGAATGCGAAGTTGGCCGCGCCGAAGAACTCCGAATAGGCCGTGGCCAGAACTATCGGAATTCCCTGCCCGCCTACATCCGGCGATCTCATCGCACAGGACCATCCACCGGCGACAAATTTCTGGTAGGCGTCATGGTAGCAGGCCGGAACATGCACTTTGCCGTCTTTTAATTCACACCCTTCCTTATCTCCCGGCCCATAAGTAGGCAAAAGAACGTTAATGGCCATCTTTTCCGCCTCATTTTGCATCATCAGCACGTCGTCTTTGGAAAAGCCGGAAAATAATTCACCGGCAAATAATCTTTCCACGTTCAGTTGTTCGAATAAGATAAACTGCTGATCTCTCATGCTCACAAGTGAATTGCCCATAATACCCTCCTTATTTATTTTGAAAAATTGTTTAATATACCTTTAACCGAATATTTTTAGTCCTGTTATATATGTTTGCAGGGTGGTTTTGATGGTGGAGTGGATCTTATCTTTTCTTTTAATTTCCGAACCGGAAAAGAGATGGAGGGCGATAATGCCGTTGAGCATTCCCCAAACGGCCAGTTGATTATACTTAATATCAATGGTTGGCGGATATTCCCGGGACTCAATACCGAATTGAAATATACTGCTGACGATATCGATAGTTTTTCTCATGGCTGTGATAATATTCTTATATTGTTCTTCGGAAGGATTCATGTGATCGGTGCTCAGCATAAAAGCCATGAGGATTCTGAACAATTCAG
>CAYYBK010000099.1:0-7164 GCA_964470015.1 uncultured Syntrophales bacterium | reverse complement strand
AAAAGCCATTTACTATTATGAGCAGGCCCTGGCGATTGCCGAGGAGATCAGGGACAAGCCAGGCCAAGTATCTTGCTTTGGAGGCTTGGGGTCTGCATACAGGCATTTTGGTGATTTCCGGAAAGCCATTTCCTATTACGAGCAGGCCCTGGCGATTGCCGAGGAGATTGGCGACAAGCAAGCCCAAGCAGACAACCTCGGCAATTTAGGCACTACCTGTTTAGAGCTTGGCGATTATCGGAAATCGATCTCTTTCCATGAACGGGCCGCTGTCTTGCTGGAATCATAGCGGGTGGCGTGCAAAAGGACGATCGGCTTTCTTTTCGCCAAAGCCATATCTGCCGCCTTCATGAATTTCTGGGCATCTTTTATTCCTTCGATATAGCCTGTTATGGCTTTTGTCTGGTCATCACCGCTCAGGAATCCGATGACATCAGCGATGTCTAAATCCGCTTCGTTTCCCACCGAAGCAAGACACCGGTAGCCGAAACCTCTTTCATAACCGCGTGCCAGAGCCAGCAGCGGAATAGTACCGCTCTGCGAAACAAGACTAACTTCCCCGGGTATGGTGCTTTCCATATCGGGATAGAAGAATAAGGACATGATGGTCCGGTCGTTGATATTCATGATTCCGTTGCAATTCGGTCCCAGAATCCGCATTCCGGATGTTTTGGCAAGCTCCCCAATTTCATTCTGGAGATTTTTGCCTTCCGCGCCGATTTCGGCAAACCCGGCGCTGAAGACAATTGCCGTCCGCACCCCTTTTTTTACACAGTCTTTGAGCGCGCCGATAACGTCGGCGTTGCGGAGGGCAATGGAAACCGTGTCGATTTCACCGGGAATGTCATGGATGCTGCCGTAACATTTCAGCCCTTTTATATCGGCATACTTCGGGTTAACGGGATAAACTTTCCCCTTATAGCCATGCTTCAGGAGATTCTGAATATAAAAGCTTATCGGTTTACCCGGTTCCGGTGAGGCACCGATGATCGCAATGGAATCCGGTGAAAAAAGATATTTAAGGTCAAGGAATCCGCTTCTGCTCATTTCTTTCCCTCCTTATAACTTATAAACCCATGGCTTTCGCGATGATTGTCCGCTGAATTTCCGAACTGCCCGCGCCAATCATGCCGATCCTCGAATCCCGGAAAAACATCTCCATGTCATATTCCTTCATCACACCATAGCCGCCCATGATCTGCACTCCTTCATTCGCAATCGAGAACAGCGCTTCCGAAGCGGCAAGTTTGGCAATCGACATTTCCTTAAAACACGGGATCCCCTGCTGAAGCATCCACGCAACCCGGTATCCGAGCAGCCGGATGGAATCCGCCTTGATCTGCATATCGGCAAATTTGTGCTGAATTGCCTGAAAAGATGAAATTGGTTTCCCGAACTGGATTCTCTTCTTGGCATAATCCAAAGCATAGTTAATGATGGATTGGGCTGTCCCCGCATAAGAAACCGCACAGCTCATTCTTTCAACACCCAGTCCTTTCGTCAAATTACGCCACCCCTCGTTTATCTTACCTAGTGCATTCTCTCGGGGAACATTCACATCGCGATAAACCAACTCGTTCGTATGCGTTGCCGTCCGGCCAAGTTGTCGCAGAGGTTTTATCTCCAGCCCGGGCGACTTTGCATCGACAAGAAACAATGTAATTCCCTCGTGTTTTTCTTTCCCATCCCTTTTCGTTCGTGTAACCGTGAGAATATAATCTGCTACATGAGCATTCGTGATAAACATTTTAGTCCCGTTCAGGACAAAGTGATCTCCTTCTTCCGCCGCATAAAGCTCGACGGAAGCGGCATCTGAGCCGACATTCGGTTCACTCAGGGCAAAGGCCATCTTGCAATTTCCCTTGCTTATTTTTGACAGGAACTGCTCTTTCTGAGATTCCGATCCGGAAAGGTAGACATTGTAGCCGCCCAGCACAACCGTGGCAAAATAACAAACTCCGGCGCCGTACCAGACCCGGTTCGCCTCTTCCAAAAATATGGCCAGTTCAATCGGTCCTAATCCCGCCCCGCCGTATTTTTCCGGGAACGGGATTCCCATCCAGCCCTGTTTTGCCATTTTATCGAATAATTCGATGGGAAATTTTTCCTTTTCGCTGCATTCCCGGTAATATTCCCGCGGACATTCTTTTTTTATGAATCGACTTATGGAGTCCCTTAAAATATTTTGCTCTTCGCTGAATCCGAAATCCATTTCCCCCTCCTTAGTTTTTATTTACTCTGCTAGCTTATTTCTGGAAGTGCGGTGCTCTTTTATCCAAAAACGCCTTCACCGCTTCTTTGTGCTCTTCCGTCTTAAAAGCCGTACTTATCGCAAAGGCTTCGAGTTCCAGTTGGGCAGGGAGATCTGTGGAAAGTGAACGGTAGATAAGTGACTTTGTCATGCCAAGTGCGGATTGCGGTTTTTCCAGTAGTTTGTCGACAAAGGCCTTTGTTGCATCTTTCAGATTCTCATGCGGCACGACTTTGTTGACCAGGCCTATTCTTTCCGCCTCCTTGGCATCTATGATGTCGGCGGCAAACAACAACTCCAATGCTTTTCCAAGCCCGACAAGCCTGGGCAGAAAATATGTACAGCCGAATTCGGGAGTAGCGCCTATCCTCGAGAACAATACGCCCAGTTTTGCTTTATCCGAGGCAATCCGGATATCGCAGGCCATGGCAATCGTGCAGCCGCCTCCTACGGCGATGCCGTTAATCGCCGCAATAGCAGGCTTCTCCGACTGGCTCAGCAGCATGACCAGCTTGTTTACGCCGGTTCTTATCCGCTGACGCCATTCCAGCGTCGATCTTTCGAAGCCGGCTTTGAAGATATCGCGGTGATCACCACCCGCACAAAATGAATCCCCGGCGCCGGTAATAACAATAACCTTGACCAGCGGGTCATTTACCGCATCCTGCACGGCATTGAGTATTTCGAAGGTGGTATTGGCGCCCAGGGCATTACGCCGGTCGGGTCTGTTCATGGTGATATTGGCAATCCCATCATTTTTTTCGAAAATGATATCGTCCAGTTTCATTGTTCCCACCTTGTCCTTAGTCTTTTAACTTGATCAGTGCATCTATTGCCTTGAGCCCTTTGCCTCTGCCGTAAACGATGACCGGATTGATATCCAATTCTTCAATCCAGTCTTTAAGTTCCAATGTGAGATTCGCGATTTTTTCGATAGTGGTACCGAGTGCATCAATATCTGCCGGTTCAGATCCTCTGAAACCTTTCAGAATTGCGCCGCACTTGATCTCATCGATCATATTGAACACTTCCTTCTTGTTAAGGGGCGCCACTCTCAGCGCAACATCTTTCAACAATTCCACCAGTACGCCTCCCAGGCCAAACATGATGGTGGGGCCGAATTGGGGATCATGGACCGATCCGATAATTGTTTCGATGCCTTTGGCCGCCATCTCCTCGACAAGAACGCCTTCGATGTTTGCCTGCGGATTATAATCACGGGCATTCTTCAGAATGTTGTTATAGGCTTTTTCCAGCTCGGTTTTGCCTTTTATATCAACGGCAAGTACGCGGGCCTCCGTTTTATGCAGTATGTGCGGTGAAGACACTTTTAGCACTACAGGATATCCCAGTTCTTCCGCCACTTTTCCCGCCTCCGCTAACGACTGCGCTAATTTCCCCTTGGGGATGGATATACCGTAACAAGCCAACAGCTTTTTGCTTTGGTATTCGGACAAAGATCCTTTTCCCGACTTCAAAATCGCCAATGCTTCTTTGGACGCAGAAACGGCGGTTTGTTCCTGTTTGCCGAGTTTCAGCAAACTGCTCTCCTGGAAATTGTTGTAATTGATATAGCACTTGATCGCCGTCAGACACGTTTCAATGGAATCGAAAGTGGGTGAATTTGTCTCGGCAAATACCTTGAATCCTTCTTCATTCAGATGACCCGCCAGCGTATGCACCGCAATAGGCTTATTATAGTTTTTGGACACTTTTATAAAATCCTTGACCATTGCCGCCGTCAGCGGACTGCGCGGTGGTCCAACCAGTGTCCAGGTCAGAATGTCGATATTCGGGTCGCGGCATACTATATCAAGGGCTTTTCCTCCCAGACTCGGATCGCTGAATACGCCGCCGCCGATATCGAAAGGATTTGCCGGTAATGTATAGGCGGGAAGTATTTTGACCAATTCCTCTTTGGTCTTAGCTTGCAGATCCGGGAGCTCCAGCCCCATTTCTTCCGCCCTGTCGGCAAAAATCGATGCGGACCCGCCGGACGGGGTAAAAACAAGGATACGGCCTTTGGATATGGGGTTACATTTTAAGAACCGGGAAAACAGCGACCCGACTTCGAACAACGACTCGTGATTGTAAACTCTCGTTATGCCAAGCTGTTTCAGCACCGCATCGTAAACACGGTTGGAACCGGAGATAGCTCCCGTATGAGAGGCAACGACTTTCTTTCCTTTTTCCGACGTTCCCGTCTTGTAAAAAATCAGCGGCTTCCCATTCTCCCTGGCCTTTTTGGCAACAGCGTAAAATTTATCAATATTTCTTATCCCTTCAATGTAAGCAAGAACCACTTTTATCTTCGGATCAGTAACCATAAAATCAATCACGTCCATCATATCGATATCCACTTCGTTTCCGGTATGGACGTAATATCCAAGCTCTATATTTCTTTCTTCCGCCCGGCCGACCATGCCGCCGACCATTGCGCCGCTTTGCGATACGAATCCGATATCGCCGCTTCTTTCAAATCTGAAGAAATTCATTGCGCTGTTGAATCCCGATATAACTTTCGAGTACGTACTGCCGATTCCAATCGTGTTGGGTCCTAAAAGGCGAATATTGTGATTGGCAACCCATTCTTTCAATTCCCGTTCTTTTTGTTTTCCATCCGGGCCGGTTTCTCCCCAGCCGGAGCTGTAAATTGTTGCGATCTTTATTCCCTTGGTTTCAGCCTCTTCCAGTGTCGGAATAACAGCTTCGTTAGGAAGGGCGATCCATAGATTATCCACTTCGCCCGGAATATCTTTAATTGACGGGTAGCATTTAAACCCGAATAGCTCATCATACTTTGGATTTACCGGATAAATCTTACCCGCAAATCCGACGCGTTTCGTGTTTTCAATGACTCTGGCGCCAACCCGCAGAGGGTTATTTGTGGCACCAACAACGGCGATTGCTTTGGGGTATAATAATTGTTCGATGTCTTTGTTTGATTTAATCATTTTATGTTCTCCTGAATTTTGGAATCAAAAGTTTAAAATGAATCTGCCACCGGTTTTACAAATTAATATTTAACCGACTGAATCAACAAATCAGTAATCTCATCGGCGCAAGCAACCAGACTCTCCGAATTATTCTGCAGCAACCACCGTATTGATATGTGTTCCAGCGCACCCAGCAGAAGTGACCGGAAAATGTAAGAGTTTACATCCTGACGGATACAGCCCTCCGCCTTCCCTTCTTCGATCAGCCGCAGGACAATGCCCGTGTATTGCTTGACCAGCTTATATCCTTCGGTATTGATGAATTTTTTGTTCGTTTTCAGCTCCAGCATGACAATGGAAACCCAATCCTTGTTTGTCTGATAAAACCACAAATACAGCCAGACATACTTCCTGATTTTATTAAACACCCCCTTAATACCCATCAAATGGAGCTCGATCATACCGATTAGTTCCTGCATCTTTTCTTCCGGAATTTGAAAAAGTATATCTTCCTTGTTTTTAAAGTACTGGTAAATATTTGCATCGGAGATGCCGGCTCTTTCCGCGATTTGCGCAATTGTCGATTCCTGATAGCCGTTTTTTGCGAATACCTCCATGGCCGCTTCGAGAATTGAACATTTTTTTGACATATTTATATTTTTCCCTTTATTTTCAGATTTTCAGCCCACGATCATGGTAGTGACTAATAACACAGTCAATATCCCTTGTCAAGCCTTTTTTGAATAAGCATTATATTGTATTTATTAAATAATTCTAGATTATATTTAATAATAATGAATCATCTTCACATAAATGGCTTCCGATTAGCATCTATTTTATTCAATTGGTTATTTTACGGGTAAAGTTTCTCTATTTACGGGCGGTAACAGCGTCGTCTAACCGTGATTTAAATGATATATAATACTGTATTTACTGAGATTATATTTAATCTTATCTATTTTCTATTAGATTAATTTACACAAGCGGAAATACTCATTTCATAATACTTCCACGCGCGTAATACAAGAAACGACAGTTGGATTATTTTCTCTGCAGGAGGACACTTCATCTTTATATTTTATTTATCCTGAATTTTCTTTTTTTCCGGCGAGGCGGAAGAACTACTTTGTTTCATTAAAAAACTTTTCCACTTTCTGAAAACTGTCATCCATACTTCTTTTAAAATCTTCGTTTCCCCGCTTGCACGCCTGGAGCCAGGCGGCAATAATCTGCTTGCCTTCGGCCGGGAAGAGCGGCGATTTTTCCCAGAATTTATTGACAATGTTTTCCGCCTGTTCCTGCAGAACTTTCATGGCATGAAAATTATTGTCAAAAGCCATCTTATTGAAAATTATCATATGCTTGGCGATTTGTCTGTGATTCATTTTGCACCTTCCCCAGCAAAATCATGCCCGGTTTTCATTTTTATTTTCTTGTTTAGCGGCGCCTTCCGGTTCACCGCAATAGGCAATTGCCTTCCTGTAGTTGGCATCGGCATAAGCTTTAAAAGCCCCGCGATTCTGCTTATAGCGCATTACCCACTCCGCAATGATTTCTTTCCCGTCTTCCGCAAACCACGGGGCTTTTTCCAAGAAACAGCGGACAAGCCTTGCCGTTTGATCCTGCCAAAGGCTCAACGCATAACAGGCATTGTCGAATGCCGCCTTTTGAAAAATCACCAAATCTTTGGTCATCTGTCTTTTGCTCATGCCTGTCCCCACGCGCGGTTCTTAATGTATTCGCACTTACGCCTTTTTATACATTTCTTTGCAAAACATTAATGCGCCTTAGCACTTCCTATACCCGGCACGATTCCGGCCTGATAAGAAGCACGGGCACATGGGAATCATGAATAACACCCAGCGCCACACTGCCGAACATCATCTTCTTCAGGCCGGTATATCCGTGAGTAGTCAGGACGATCATTTCAATTTTGTTCTTATGCGCATAATCAGCGATCGTCCGCGCCGGCCAGCT
>CAYYBK010000098.1:3789-7165 GCA_964470015.1 uncultured Syntrophales bacterium | reverse complement strand
ACAGCGGGGATGACGGGTGGAAAAATTTTTTATGTTTTCGACGGTTAATTCCTGGCCGTGTTCCCAGGCAAAGACTGTTTTATGCTCAGCGCCGTGGTACATATAAACGCGCTTCATGTCATTCATAAAAAGAGTGGAACAAAGAAAGCAGACAAAAATACCCAGCCTGATGCACCCCTCCAGGATGTTTAAAAGAATCAAATTGGGGATCAAGTCTTTTGTTTTTGTAAAGAAAAAAGCGGGAACGACAACGAAGAAAAATATGGCGATGGAGAAACTGATGATAAACGAGATTGTCATTTCCCAGCTTTTCGGTTTTTTTTCTTCTTCGGAGAGGGCAACCTCGGCGGAAAACATCAGGCATTGCATTCCTATGAACATCATTTCAAATAAAGTGATGGTCCCTCTGATGAAGGGGAAACCCAGCAACTTGTATCTTTTTGTCAAGGGGACATGTTCTTTTTCCTTAAAGACGATTTCCTTGTCCGGCCTTCTCACGGCGGCGGCGATTTTATTGCCGCGCCGCATCATTACACCTTCAATGAGGGCTTGGCCCCCCGCAATATCTTCCGGAGCTGGTTTCTCTGACATTATATTCATCCCGAAATTATTAAATTTTGTGGCGCATACTTATAGTATTTGGCGGGCAGTGTCAAATTATGATTTGGTGCCAAGAAGGACTAATCCGCAAATGATTCAAAAAAACTTTTGTTTAAAAATAAATAATGATATAGGGGCAAAACCTGGAGGGTGCAAATATGGCAGCGACACGTGAACCTCAGGTTTTTTTGTTTTTAAGCAGTATACTGGGGAAAAAGATTGTTGATGCAAAAGGTAAAATCATCGGCAATGTCTATGACGTTACTGCTGAATTTGTAGAGCCTTATCCACTGGTCACCGGTTTGACTCTCGGAGCCGCCCGGAAACGGGAACCGCTTTTCCTGCCCTGGAACAAAGTTATCGATTTGGATGAAAATGTAATCTCCTCCGTGAATTCAACCGGTGAATTATCGGCGCTTAATTTGCGCAAAGGCGAGCTCCTGTTAAGGGACAATCTTCTGGATAAACAGGTTGTCGATACCGACGGCGCAAAAATCAGACGGGTTAATGACCTGCAGTTTCTGGAAACGAAGCATCGCCTGCATCTTATCCATGTAGATGTCGGTTTTCGCGGTTTAATCCGCCGGATCGGCCTGACCAGGGCAATGGATGTCTTTTTGAATGCGCTTTTCGATTACAAATTGTCCGATCAGCTTATTTCCTGGAAACTCGTTCAGCCGCTGCTTTCCCCGGATCTTTTGCAGTTGAGTATCGCGCAGAACAGGCTCAGCCAGATTCATCCCGCCGATCTCGCGGATATTTTGGAAGAACTGGATATAAAGCAGCGTACCGCCGTATTCCAATCGCTCGATGTGGAAACGGCAGCGGAGACACTGGAAGAAACGGATCCCAAAATACAGGTGAGTCTGATTAACGATCTTAATTCCGATCATGCCTCCGATATTATAGAGGAAATGTCGCTCTCTGAAGCGGCCGATCTGTTGGGTGATTTGCCGAAGGCTAAAGCGGAGGGCATTTTGAATAAAATGGAGGAAGATATCGCGTCGGACGTCAAGGAACTACTCCTGCACCCGGAAAGAGAAGCCGGTGGTATGATGACTAAATCTTATCTGAGTTTTCTGCCGCAGACCAAGGTTAGAGAAGCGATGGAATCCTTTCGCCGGGAGGCGGCTGATGTCGATCTCGTTTATTATGTCTATGTAACCGACGAACAGGAGCGCCTGCTGGGGGTTATAACTTTACGCGATTTGATTTTAGCCGATCCGGAAAAAAAGCTGTCCGATATCATGGATGAACGCGTCATCTCCCTGAAGCTGAACGATAAAGACGATACAATTGCTGAACATTTTGCCAAATACGCCGTGACGGCGATTCCGGTTGTGGATGAAAATGACCGGATGCAGGGAACAATAATTTTTAAAAATCTCCTGGATGTTGTTGCTCCCCATCTGGGTAAATAGATATAATTTAACGACTTCGGAAATGACATGGGTAAAATCAGGCTTCTTTGGAATAAATTACTGCACAACGGTATCTGGAAGTTGGGAGTGTTCTTTGCCCTTATCGGCCCCGGAATCATCACTTCCAATGTGGATAATGATGCCGGCGGTATTACCACATATTCCCTGGCCGGAGCGCAGTACGGGTTAAAACTTCTTTGGCTGCTGATTCCGGTTACCGTTGCTTTAATCATCATCCAGGAAATGTGTGCCCGGATGGGAGTAGTTTCCGGCAAGGGGCTTTCCGACCTGATTCGGGAGCGGTTCGGAGCAAAGATCACATTTTATCTGATGATCGTTCTTTTTCTGGCCAATATCGGTAATACGGTTTCGGAATTCGCCGGTATTGCCGCAAGCATGGAAATTTTCGGTATCAGCAAATATATTTCCGTTCCCTTTGGCGCTTTCTTTGTCTGGTGGCTCGTGGTTAAAGGGAGCTACAAATCGGTGGAGAAGGCATTTTTAGTTGCCTGCGTTTTTTACCTTTCTTACATTATTTCCGGTTTTATAGTTAAACCGGATTGGTTGGAGATTAAAACAGCCGTACTTACGCCGGCGCTGAAGTTTGATACCGGTATGCTGACAATGGCTATCGGTATTGTCGGGACGACCATTGCGCCGTGGATGCAATTTTATTTACAGTCGTCAATAGTGGACAAGGGTCTTAAAGCCGAAAGCTACAAGTATGCCCGGATGGATGTTATTTTTGGCTCGATAACGGTTAATGTGGTGGCTTTTTTTATCATCATGCTATGTGCGGTCACCCTCTTTCAAAACGGCCTTAAAATTGATACCGCCAAGGATGCGGCGCTGGCCCTGGCACCCTTGGCCGGCAATTACAGTTCCTGGTTATTTGCTTTCGGTTTGCTGAATGCTTCGCTTTTTGCGGCGTCGATATTGCCGCTCTCCACTGCCTATACCATTTGCGAAGCGTTCGGCTGGGAATCAAGTTTGAATACTAAATTTGTGGAAGCACCACAATTTTACGGACTTTACTCGCTGCTGATCTTTCTGGGGGCGGGTATAATTCTCCTGCCCAATGTTCCGCTGATTGCCATTATGTATTATTCCCAGGTCATTAATGGGATCCTCCTGCCCTTTGTTTTAATTTTTATGCTGCTTTTGATTAATGACGAGTGTATTATGGGCGAGTATGTAAACGGCAAACTGATGAACGTCATTTCCTGGGTGACGGTGATAATTCTGATCGGCCTTTCTTTGACCATGGTCATCTCGGCCCTTTTCTAAAACGATCTAAAAGAGAAGATTCCCGAGACGTTTCCACCGCAGACTCTGGTCTTCGCTGTCCCACGACC
>CAYYBK010000098.1:0-3779 GCA_964470015.1 uncultured Syntrophales bacterium | reverse complement strand
AGTAAATGATGAAAGCCTTTCCTTCGACGTCCCTTAAGTCAACAAAGCCCCAGAAACGGCTGTCTGCGCTTTCGTCGCGGTTATCGCCCATGACGAAAAGCGATTTTGGTGGCACCGTAACCGGACCGAAATTGTCCCGCGGCTGAAGTGAGGCGGGGTAAACGAACCTGTCACTATAGATTCCATAACTGTCGCTGTATTCTTTGTCGTTGATGTATATTTTTTTATTCTTAATTTCTATTTTATCGCCGGCGACGCCGATTACGCGCTTGATGAAGTCTTTGGAACGATCATTGGGATAAATGAAAACGACGATATCACCTCTCTCGGGATCAGTAACCGGGATAATTGTTTCCCTGAAGTAAGGTATCTTTACGCCGTAAATGAATTTGTTGACAAGCAGATGATCTCCGACGAGCAGCGTGGGTACCATCGAGCGGGAAGGTATTTTGTAGGCCTGGACGACAAAAGTCCGTATAAATACGGCGATCAGAATGGCGATAATTATCGCCTCTATATATTCCTGTATTTTCGATTTTGTTTTTTCTTTTTTGTTTTTGTTGTTATCCTTAGCCATATTTGTCGAGCCTTCTATGAATAAATGTGGGACAGCGAAAAAGCAATCATCGCAAGAGCGATACAACCCTTAACCATTTTGGCTCCGATCATCGTAAAAATGGCACGACCGGATGCCTGGAAAGGTGCTGACAATTGCGACTGCCTTATCAACTCCATAACGAGAATCGCGGCAAAACCGCCTAAAAAGAATCCTCCGAAAGTCCCCAGCCCCAGCAGAACAGGGGTTAGAATAAGCGCGCCGGCTATGGTGCATAAAGCCGAAATCCAAAACAATTTTTTGGACGGGGACGGTCGCAGAGCGCCGGCCATATCCAGCAGGAAATCTATCGTTTCGGCAATGATGGAAAAAAACAGCAGAAACAATATTACTTTCAAGCCGATGCGATCGAAACCGTTAATGGCGGCATAGATTAGAATATCCATGAAAATAATGGCCGTTCCGGGTAACCCGAATAAAGACAAGTAAATGCCGGCAAATAAAATCAAAATAAAAACAGCAAAACTACTTGCGGCTAAAGAAGGCAATCTAATTCTTCCTCTTCATTCTGGAAAGCTGCATATGCTCAAAAAACAGCACAATGGGGCTGGCAATGAATATTGAAGAATAAGTACCGACCACAACACCGACCAGGAGCGTAAAGGCGAAATCGTGAATCACCGGGCCGCCCAGGAAGAAAAGTGCAATAAGCACCAGAATCACTGTTAGAGAAGTTAATATGGTGCGGCTCAGGGTTTCATTAATACTGGAATTGATGATTTCAGCAAGGCCTCGTTTTAAATCCTTTTTACGGTTTTCTCTGATTCGGTCAAAGACTACAATCGTGTCGTTTATCGAATAACCTATAACTGTCAGCAAGGCGGCGACGATAGTCAATGTGAATTCTTTATTGAGCAGTGAAAGCGCGCCGATTGTGATGATCGTATCGTGAACGAGAGCAATAATGGCTCCTACAGCGTAGCGGAATTCAAACCTCCATGAAATATAAATGAGCATGCCGATCCAGGAAAAAATAATAGCCAGGATCGCTTTGTTGGTCAAATCCGTGCCTACTTTCGGACCCACAAATTCTATACGGCGAATTTCGTAATTATCTTTGCCTAATTGTTTGGAGATCGCATCGCCAATCTTTGTCTCCAATCCCTGCGAAATTGGTTGATTGGTGCGCACGATAATTTCGTCCTTGCCGATATCCTGAATGATCGCGTCATTTATGTTTATTTCCTGGAAAGAGTTGCGGATGGCATCCGCGGAAACTGTTTTGGTAAATTTTATTTGAATGATTGTTCCGCCGGCAAACTCAATGCCGAAATTTAAACCGCGGTGCAAAATAACAGACAGAATGCTTATTATGATTAATGCTGCGGAAATGGCGATGGCAAATTTCCTTTTACCGACAAAATCAAGTTTAGTTCCCGGTTTGATAAATTCCATTATTTTCTCCTCTAGAAGACGCTGGAAGATTCTAAATACTTATTGTTTTGATGCTTTTATTCCAGACGAAATAGTCAAAAATCATCCTTGTAACGAAAATGGCGGTGAACATGCTCACAACGATGCCGATGCTTAGTGTCAGCGCAAATCCTTTTACGGGTCCCGTACCGAACCCGAATAAAAACAATGCGGCGATCAATGTAGTAACATTGGAGTCCATAATTGTTAAAAAGGCCTTAGCGTATCCGGCATCAATGGCGGCGCGCGGCGTTTTCCCCAGCCTTAGCTCTTCCCGGACGCGTTCGAAAATAAGCACATTGGCGTCAACCGCCATGCCGACGGTAAGAACTATACCGGCAATGCCGGGTAAGGTGAGGGTGGCTTTAAATGCGGCGAGGACGCCCAGCAAAACGATAATGTTCAAAATAAGAACCGAGTCAGCAACCAGCCCGGAAAGCCGGTAATAAATGACCATAAAAATGATCACCAGCAGGGAGCCAATGATCGTGGCCATGATGCCCTGCTTGATGGAATCGCTGCCCAGCGATGGACCGACGGTTCTTTCTTCAAGAATATTTACCGGAGCCGGCAGCGCACCGGCACGCAGAACGATTGCCAGGTCGCGCGCTTCCTCCATGGTGAAACTGCCGGTGATTTGGGCCTGACCACCGGATATTTTCTCCTGAATAACGGGAGCTGAATGAACCACGCCGTCCAGAACTATCGCCAGGCGTTTACGCACGTTTTCGCCGGTAATACGTTCAAAATCCGCTGCGCCCTGCGAATTGAATTTTATCGAAACGTGCGGTTCCCCGTAACGGTCCGAAATCTGTACCTTAGCTGTTTCCAAAGAGGCGCCGGTTAAAAGCGTTTTGCTTTTCAATAAATAGGGGGTAGATCCTCGCTGGCCGGTTGATCTGTCGGCTCTCAATCCATAAGCGATGACTGATCCATCCGGAATATTGCCCCGCAGCGCTTCGTCCAGGGAACCTTCTTCATCCACAAGCTTGAACTCCAGGAGCGCTGTCTTCCCGATAATGTTTTTAGCACGCTCCGGGTCTTTTATTCCGGGCAATTGAACCATGATGCGATTATCGCCTTCCGGAATGATTTCCGGCTCCGCAACGCCAAACTGATCGACTCTGCTGCGGATTGTTTCGACGCTGTGTTCAACGGTTAGCCTTTTGAGATCAACTGCTCTTTTGTCTTTTATTTTCAAGATGATAGTTTGTACACCGTCATGTGTCGCTGATGAGGCGATTTCCAAATCAGAATATTGTTCGCTGAGTATTTTATCCAAAGCAGCTTTTCCGGAAGATTCGGTTAAATCCAGAGAAATGGATGCATCTTTTAATCTTTCCAGTTTCCGGAAGCGAATTTTGCCTTCCATTAATGATTCCTTCAAATCGACGGACATTCTTTCAAGCATTGATTCCAATGCTTTATCCGCATCAACTTCCAGAACTAGATGCATTCCGCCCTGCAAATCGAGGCCGAGGTGAATTTTATCCTTGGGGAAGTAGTCGTTCCAGGGAGAAGGAATTTTCGTGATGAAGGTCGGTACCAAAAAGTACAGCGCAACAAGAAAAATCACTGCTGTAATCGCTATCCTGATTTTTAAAGACTTGATCATGAATTGCCCCTTTCTAGGTTATTCCTTTGGCGCCGGAGCTCCCGCTTTATTGACAATGGTGGCAACAGCACCGCGGGAAATCTTAATTCGTACTTTGTCGGCAATTTCCAATGTGACTACAGCTTCAGTAAGTCC
>CAYYBK010000097.1:0-7197 GCA_964470015.1 uncultured Syntrophales bacterium | reverse complement strand
CCGTCTGTGTCATTAAAGAGCTGATATAACTTGCAATCGCTTTTGTTTCCTAATGGAAAGTTCCCAATGTGTCAAGTTATTTGTCAAACGGCGGCAACTGGTTTCTTCGGGCTTGATTATGTTGCCAAAATATATTAGTACGCTGTTCGTTTACCATCAGGAAAGGAGAGAAAATCAATCATGGGGAAAAAAGTTAATACGGATATGCTGAACCTTGACCGGCGTATTATTTCCCGCAAACTTTTAGCCGGCGAAATAGTGGAAAAAGATTTGCAGAATTCACTAAAAAAACTGCCCGATGTTTCCGAAAATGCCGAGGAAGTCTATCCCGACAATAACGAAAAGTAATGTTTTATGCTGATTGATTCGCATGCTCATCTGGAGATGAAAGAATTTGATAGTGACCGCGGGGAAGTAATCAGGCGGGCGCAAGCGGCCGGTGTGGATTTTATCATTACGGTGGGGACGAGCCCGGTACTGAGCCGCCGCGCGGTTGCTTTGGCCGGCCAATACTCTAATATTTATGCGGCAGTCGGCGTGCATCCTCATGATGTGGGAAAGATCGGCGACAAAACTTACGATGAGCTGAAAAAACTTGCCGGCGAGAAAAAAGTTGTTGCTTACGGCGAAATCGGGCTCGATTTTTTTCGCAATATTTCTCCCCGTGCCCAGCAAATAGAAAAATTTGGCGAACAGCTCCAATTGGCGAAGGAACTCAATCTGCCCGTTATCATCCATGACCGGGAGGCGCATGAACAGTCTCTGGAAATGGTTAAAGCCTCCGGCGTGCACCAGGGCGTTTTCCATTGTTTCTCAGGAGACTATGCAATGGCCAAAAAATGTCTGGATTGGGGATTTTATCTTTCGGTGCCCGGCGTCGTAACTTTCGATAAGGCAAAAACTATCCGCAGCGTGGTGAAACAGGTTCCGCTTTCTTCTTTACTGCTGGAAACGGACTGTCCCTATCTGACACCCGACCCTTACCGCGGCAAAAGAAACGAGCCGGCTTATATCGTTCAAACTGCGGAAAAAATAGCGGAAATCAAAGGTGTCCCCCGGGAAGAAGTGGCCGCTCTCACCGCGCAGAATACTTTCCGTCTCTTTCGCATTGAAGCTTCTGCCGAAAAATAGCAGACACCTCACAAAATATGAATTAATGACGGGCAAGCTGATGAAAACTAAAGATAAGACGGTTGTTTTGTTGAGCGGAGGCATTGATTCCACTACGACGCTTGCCATCGCCGGGAACATGGGGTTTGATCTTTACGCGCTTAGCTTTTGCTATGGCCAGCGGCATCAGATAGAGCTGGCGGCAGCGAAAAATGTTGCTGCACAGTATGGTGTCCGCAAACATATGGTTCTTGATATTGATCTCCGCCTGTTTGGTAATTCCGCTTTGACGGACAGTATTGACGTGCCCAAGAACAGAAATGTTGGCGAAATGGGAAAAGATATTCCCGTAACATATGTTCCCGCGCGCAATACAATTTTTCTATCCTTTGCGCTGGCCTGGGCGGAGGTACTGGGTTCCTACGATATTTTCATCGGAGTGAACGCTCTGGATTACAGCGGTTATCCCGATTGCCGCCCTGAATATATCGCGGCATATGAAAAGATGGCGAACCTGGCCACAAAAAATGCGGTGGAAGGCAGACGGAATCTGCGGATTCATGCGCCCTTGCTGCATTTGACAAAGGCGCAAATAATCCGGAAGGGCCTGGAACTGGCTGTCGATTTCCGCCTGACGCACAGCTGCTACGACCCTGCGGCAACAGGGGAGGCCTGCGGCGAATGTGATTCTTGCCGGCTGCGCCGGAAAGGCTTCCAGGATGCCGGGCTGCAGGATCCGGCAGTTTATCAGTGCCGTAATAACTAAGGTATTGCTTTGGGCTATTCGGTCAAGGAAATATTCTATTCTCTGCAAGGGGAAGGATTTCATTCCGGGCGTCCCGCTGTTTTCTGCCGCTTTGCCGGCTGTAATTTATGGTCGGGTAAGGAAAGTGATCGGGCAAAGGCGGTCTGTAAATTTTGCGATACTGATTTCCGCGGGACGGACGGTCCGGGCGGCGGATTTTTTGAAACATCCGGACAACTGGCCGAAGCCATCTCTCTGTTATGGCCAACAAAGGAAAGCCGTGCAGTCCGGCCTTTTGTCGTCTGTACGGGTGGAGAGCCTTTGCTGCAGCTTAATGCGGAATTGATAGACGCATTTCATGGGAAGGGATTCGAAGTAGCTGTCGAAACAAACGGTACAATTCTTCCGCCGGCCGGCGTTGATTGGCTTTGCGTCAGTCCCAAGGCCAATACCGATTGGATTTTACGCTGCGGACAGGAATTAAAACTTGTTTTCCCGCAGACGGGGCTTGATCCCGCCGTGTTTGCTTCTTGTGCATTTCAGTATTTCTTTCTGCAGCCTTGTGCCGGAGCAGCAATGGAAAGAAACACCAGCCTGGCCGTGGATTATGTTCTTACTCATCCGCAATGGCGGTTGAGTTTACAGCTGCATAAGATTCTTAAAATAAAGTAGGGAGTGTGTAATGGAGATTTTTAAGATATTTCAAATCAATGCCGCCCACCGCCTGTCCAATGTGCCGCCGGAACATAAGTGCGCCAATCTGCACGGCCATTCTTTCCGGATTGAAGTCCACGTGCGCGGTTCCGTTGGCGATAAATCCGGATGGGTGATCGATTTTGCGGATATCGTCAAAGCCTTTCAGCCTTTGCATGATCGGCTCGATCATAAATTACTGAACGATATTGAGGGGCTGGGCAACCCGACGTCGGAAAATATCGCCAGATGGCTGTGGCGTAACCTACAGCCGGCTTTGCCGTTGTTGAGCAAGATTGTTGTTCAGGAAAGCCGGACATCCGGCTGTGTTTACAGCGGTGAAGAAAAATAATCCTCGCGATGATTCCGCTTAAATGTTTTACAACAGCCTAAAGTTATAATCTCATAAATGAATTGTTGATCACTGCGATAAATGATGATACCTGCTTGGTACCCTCTTTCATCTTGACACTATATTGTAATTTAAGTATATTTTCACACGGCATGCTTTATAGGCAATATTAGTCATTACCAGTCTTATTAAATATGAACTAACAAAAAAATGGGAAGATTTGGACAGGTACTTTATGAAAAAAGCCGTTATTTTTTTCGCCCTTCTTTTTTTCGCTTTTTCTTTTGCGCCGGTTTACGCCCAGCATAAAGTGCGGGCGAAAGGTATGGCAACAGTGCAGAAAAATTTTGTTGATATTGCCAGGAGCAAGGCGCTCGATGAGGCCCAGCGCAACGCCGTCGAAAAAGCCGTCGGTGTCATGATTACCAGCACGACGAATGTGGAAAATTTCCAGGTAAAAATGGATCGTATTCTTTCCGAGTCGAAAGGCTTTATTACCTCGTACAATATTATCTCTGAAAAAAGAAACGGTGATAACTATGAGGTGGAAATTGAAGCGGAAATCAGTGCGGGAAGACTGCGTGACAAGATGACGGCAATCAACCTGATCATGGAGCGTAAATCCAAACCCCGGGTCATGCTGGTTTTTGCTGGGCAGACGAACAGCGACGCCGTTGCGGAAGCGGCAATGTCCCGATATTTTATGGAACAGGGCTTTAAAGTCGTCGATGCCCATACGGTCAAAAAAAATAAAGATTATGAACGCCTCCAGGATGCCGCTGAACAAAAAGTAATCTCCGGGATTGCCCATCGTTATGGAGCGGAGGTTATAATTATCTGTAATGTAGATGCGGCAAGCAATCCTTTCAAAATAAACGATGTCGAAATGAATCATAACAAGGTTGTCATCTCGGGCAAAATTATCAATGGTGATAACGGAGGTTTAATCACCACCGGCTCCGAACAGAAGGCTGCTCCCGGAATGAAAGGAGATTTTAAAAAACTAACGGACGAGGTGGCGACAAAACTGGCCCGTAATCTGGTGGATAATGTCCTGGAAAGCTGGTCTTCCGAGTTGGCGAATACCATTACAGTGAAATTAGTGGTAAGCGGACTTAATTCATATTCCGATTTGCAGGAATTTAAATCTCTTTTATCAGAAGAGGTGAAAGGTTTTAAATCGGCAAACCAGCGTTATTATTCACGCGGCAAGGTCGAGCTGGATCTGGAAATTGAGGGTGACGCTCAGGCTGTTGCCCATGATGTCGAGCAGATAACGGTAAAAAATAAAAAAATGAAGGTTCTGGAAATAAGCCCGAACAGAGTGGAGGCAGTTCTTCTGCGCTAACCGATATTTAGTTATAATTTGGAGGATGGTATGAAATCGAAGAGATTGTACGTGATGCTTGCAACCGGAATTATTATCACTTTTCTCGCTGCCTGCGGTGCGGTCAATGAAAGCTACAAGCAGGGGCAGGAATTTGTTAAGGATAACCGTTTTGAGGAAGCAATAGTTTATTTTGAAACTGCCGTGAAGGAAGAGCCCGACAATCAGGAATATAAGGACGCTCTTGCCGGTGCCAAACGTGATGCGGCAAAAGCTCGCTACACCAAAGCCCGACAATCTCTTGCTGCCGCCGGCAAGAATTTTCCCGCTTTGGAACGGATTGCCAAAGATGCCGGTATCATGGCGGCCATGGACCCGTCCAGTTCTGATATAAAAGCATTGCAGAAGGAAGTTACCGGAAAAATAAATGATTTAAAAGCGACTTTAAAGAATTTGTATCAGCAGGCGGAAATGGATATGGGAAAAGAAGATTGGGCTGCCGCAATTGCAAAATTAACTGAAGTAAACAGCATTTTCCCCAATTATGAAGACACCGGCAACCGGCTGGCGAAAGCACGTCAGGAGGGTGTGAAAACCCTTTATCAGCAGGCGCATAATCTCGGTAAACAGGAAGACTGGAAAGTGGCGGCCGAAACATTCAAAATGGCCATGGATATAAATCCCAACTATCTTGATGTTTCCAGAAGATATCAGGATGCCAAACTCAAGGATAGCTTGAACTATTACATGACGGAAGGTGCCAAGGCCGAAACGGCACAAAATCTGGAACGGGCGATAATACTTTACGAAAAGGCGATGGATTATCCCTCCGTTGATCCCGCTGTTGCCGGTAAACTGGAAACACTGCGAGCAAAAGCCGGGCAGTTTTATTTTGAAGAATCTGCGAAACTGGTGAGACAGGGGAAGCTTTATGCGGCTATGAAAAAACTGGAATTGGCGCGCAAGCTCGCACCTAATCTGCAGAGGGATCCTCTCTATAAGGAGCATTTGACGGTTTCCAGCGATCTTCTGATGAAAAGAGCGCTCAAGTATTCGGAAAATGAATTGTGGGGGAATGCCCTGGTCTGGATGCAAAAAATTGAAGCGTTAAATCCCAACTATCCGGAGTTATTCCAAAAAATGATTGAAACAAAGGACGCGATCAATAAGAGAATAAGAAAATCGATCGCCGTTTTCGACTTCAGTTCCCCCAGCGCCGAAAAAGACGCCGGTAAAATTGCCGCCAATAAACTCATTGCTTATCTCCATAAGAATGCCAGTGCCGATCTGCGTATTATCGAACGGGAGAATTTACAATCGATTCTGAAGGAAATGCAGCTCAGCCAAACAGGCCTTGTGGACATTAAAACCGCGCAAAGCGTAGGAAAGATGCGCGGCATCGATACTTTCATCATGGGTGACGTTTTGCATTTTTCAACAAAATACACTGATGCTCCCAGCGTCAGTCAAGTTAAGGTTCTGGTTGATGAAGAAGATATACGCAATCCGGAATTTTCCGACTGGCTGATGTTGCACCCGCGGCCCAACGAGGATGACCTGAAAAATGCTCCGCCCCGGACGATAAAGAAAAAGAATTATCAGCTTGTGTCCTACAAACAGGGCGCCGCTAAAATCAGTGCACTTCTGGAAATATCATTCAAGCTGGTAGATACACAAACAGGGGAAAACATTTTTGCCAATACTGTTTCCGGTAAATTAATTAAAGAGGATAAATACCAGGACGGAGTTCCGATCGCCAATATTACCCAGGATCCCCTGGAGCTGCCTACGGAAGCGGAAGTGCTTGATGAAATCACCAATGCCAAAGTTTCCGATATGGGCAGTGGAATCCTTAAACATTTTCAAAGTCTGGAAGTTGAATATTACAACCAGGCTCAGTCGTATCAAAAGCGCCGCAACATGGATCTGGCGGTGGAAAAATACACGGATGCCGTATTTGATGAAAAGCTGAAAGGCATTTCTACGCCGATCTCCCAGAAATCTCTGGAAACAATAGAAAGACTGGTTGCCGATAAATAAATATATTTGCCGACGCATATATTTTGATTTGTTCATTGGGAGACCGCAAATGGGGAAAAAAATTTTTATTGCACTTGCTTTATGGCTGATGATTTTTGCTGCTGCCGGAAAAGCAAATGCCAATAAGATATCAGTTTTTAATTTTGGGACAACCAACTTGGAAGCCTCCGGGTTGGGAACTACGGTAACCAATTTACTTTCCAATGATTTAAAAAAAGATGCTTCCATTTCTTTACTTGACCGTAAGGACTTGGAAGCATTTCTGAACTTCAACGATTTGCAGCAAAACGACCAGCTCGATAATGTCGTCGATATAGGAACGCGGCTGGGGCTTGATTTTATTGTCGTCGGCTCCGTGGACAAACGGGGACCGGCGATAAATGTCATCTGCAGTCTGATTCAGATTGACAAAAAGAAGGAAGTTTACTCTGCGCGAGTAAGAGCCTTCGGCGAATCGGCATTATCTGCGGAAATAGTAAAACTAAGCGCATTACTTGCGACGGCCCTGAAAAAGAACAGCTCGGTAGTTGCCGGAGCGGCCACGGGAGGAGGAGATAAAGAAGCGGCCTGCCCTGCCAATTTTCAGAAAATACCCGGCAATAAAAAAATAATTCTGCGCTGGATGGAAACACCGGGATTTGCAGGCGGCAGCTATGAAGTCTATCGATCTCTGAATCAGGGCGGCCCTTTTGCAATGGTCGGGCAGACGGACAAGTTTGAGTATATCGATCAGAATGTGGAAAACGGCACCAATTACTTTTATAAAGTCAGGGCAGTGGACAAGGTGGGCCGTATTAGTGATTTTACGCCGGTTCTCTCCGGCTGCACCGATTTTGCGCCGAACCCGCCGATAATTCTGAAAACCGAAGGCCGGGCAAAGAGCGTATTAATTGTCTGGTCTGCCAGCCCGCTCAAAAGTCCGGATACATC
>CAYYBK010000096.1:0-7286 GCA_964470015.1 uncultured Syntrophales bacterium | reverse complement strand
GAAAGCATGAGAAATCCAGTTATCGGGATCCAGCAGATACTGCTCGCCGAGTTCCAGGCCGTCAAGCAGCGTGCCCAGCGAACCATTGCATTCGCGGACGTACAAAAGCAATGTTTTCGTCACACGGCAGCTGATTTCTCTATCGGTAGCTGATCCCATGAATATCCTCTCGCAACGCAAGGGTCGACAAAGGCTTATCCGGCAATTACATAAATCTAATCGGGAACAACAACCCGCTTCTTTAATACTGATTAAAAATGAACGATTCTGAAATTATGCGCTCAAATATACTCGTAATTCCCAATATTTCAACCGTTTTTCCCAGCTAAATTCAAACAGAACGGCTGGGCCGAATTTAGTGACGGCAAAGCTAAATAATATTGGTTTTTTTATGGCGATAGTAGCGCAGAGGAATTACGATAACGAAGAAAGGTGCCATGTACATGGCGGCAACCATAGGCTCGACCGGACCGAAAAATTCGGAAGAAAAGACGATCACCAACACGTTGTTCAGATTAGCCAACATTACCGCTCCGGCAAGCTGATTCTCCATTGAGCTTTTCCGGAAGAAAAAGATTCCGACAATGCAATAAACAGCCGCGAGCACAAAAGCCACAACCGTCGCCATAATAATCACGGACGGTTCTTTTTTAAAAAACGGTGCATAGCGGAAAAACACGCCCAGGTTGATCAGTGCGAACATAACAAGTGAAACAGGAAACTGTATTTTCATTATCGGGGCAACAAGTTTCGGCAGCATATATCTGATTATTTCGACGGCGATGATGGGAATGAAAATAACGATGGCCAGTGTCCGCAGCATGGCCAGAAACGAAATCGCGACATCCTTGGCCACGATGATTTTAATAAGCGCCGGCAGAGTGAACGGCGCGAGTACCGAAGTAATCACAACAACGACCAGAACAAGCGAACTGTTGCCCCGCACCATGTTCGATATCATGGGGGAGACAACGCCGGTGGAAACACCCGTCATCAGCAGTGCGGAAAGAGCATAGGACGGGGCAACGAAATAGAAGACAAAATAAAGAACAACGGGCAGTAAGGCAAGTTTGATTGTAGTAAAAACAAAAATCTGTCCGCTGTGCCCCTGCAGCGCCCTCCAGACGGATTCCAGATCAATAGACAAATAGCTGAGAAAGAAATTAATCATCAGGCAATAAAAAGGCAGTATCTGAAACAAGGCGCCGAAATCAGGAAAAATAATCGCCACGGTCATGGAGGAAATGACGACGACGATCAGCAGAAAATCGTTGAGGCGAACCGGTATGGACATGAGTAGGAAATAGCAGGTTGCCTAATCCTTGGCAACCGGAAAAATAATTATAAAAAGTGGGGGGCAATATCTTCAGGGGAAGGCCTTAAAGAAATGTCATGCCGGCATGGTAATTTAATATGCGGGCAATTTTATTATTGAAAATGATTTTTTAAAACCGAATGGGGCCGGAATAATTAGCTTTCAAGGACGAAAGACCAGGATGAAAAAATAACAGCCGGCGGGAATGGCACAGCTAAAAAATCAGGGCACGGATTTTATTTTACCGCTCCCCGCGTTCATTCGCATCACATGATCAACGCAATCCGGAATTTCTTCGGGGTGATGAGTAACAAAAATCAGAGTTTTATCAAGGCAATACCAGTCCAGCAAACGATTGGCGTGCCGGATTAGCCGTTCGTCAAAAAAGTGGTATGGTTCATCCAGAATCAACATTTCCGCATTTTTTATCAGGGCCCGTATTAGCAGTACGATGCGCTGCTGGCCCGAGGATACTTTCTGGAAATAGCGGCCGGAAATATCATTCAAAGAAAAATATGCAAAGAACGATTGTAAGGACTGCCCCTCTGCTGCACTTAAATCAGCTTTCGGCAACATTGTATCGGTTAATCCCGATGCCACCACCTGTGCGCAGGTCAATGACCTGGTAAAATACAGATGAAGCTCCGGGGAAAGGAAACCGATACGCTCCTTGATGTCCCAGATGGTTTCACCTGATCCCCGCAGCCGGTCAAACAGGTAGATATCTTTGTTGTATGCCTGGGTGTTATCCGCCGTCACCAAACTCAGCAGCGTCGATTTTCCGGAACCGTTGCCTCCGGTCAGCGCCCATTTATCGCCTTTGCGGACACTCCAGCTGACATTGTCCAGGATACGCTTTCCGTCATATTCGACCGTGACGTTACATAACCTGACGGCAAATTCGTAGGAATGATCGATCAACGGCAGCAACCGGGGAAAGGCAGAAATTGAGGAAGATAAGTTTGTGGTTATATCTCCTGCCGGCAGTTCATCTTTAGGTAGAATGCTTTTCACCTGAAAATTTTCCAGCTCCAGCACATGCGTTACACAGGCAGGAATTTCACGCCGGTGATTGACCAAAAATATAATATTCTGCCCACGGTCTACGAGCAGCGCCAGCTTATCATTTAATATTCTTCTGCTTTCCATGTCCAGACCGGTGAAAGGATTATCAAGAATCAGCAGGGAAGGCTTCTTTAATAAAGCTTCCACAATCAATAATTTACGCATTTGACCGTTGGATAATTTGATGCAGGCGGAATCCCGAAATCTGGTAAGATCAAAGGTTGCAAGCAATTCGTCCGCAGCGGCATTGCCAGCGCTTTCCAGGCGGAGATATTCGGCAACGGTCGGAACACCGACAATCTGGCTGGGTGTATAACGTTGCTGATAATAGCTCCCGCTTCTATGGATAAGGGAAGAGGTAAAGGCAACGGTAATGACCTCCCGGAACACGGAGTCTTCCGGTTTGCCATCCAGGAAATGTAATTTCAGTTTGCCTTCCCTTATAAGCCGGAGACTTTGGAAGACGGAACAAAGAGCCGACTTACCGGAACCTGCAGGGCCATATATCGCCCAGGTCTCGCCCGCTGCCGCACGCCAATTCAAAGCAGCCGCACTGCGACTTTCATCAATGGCATAAGTTACATCGCGCAGCTCAAAAATAAGTTTATCTTTCATCGCAACAATTCGGAGAAAATTACGTCAGTCTGATTTATCGGCGCTAAGTCTTATACTTCACTCTCCGCTTTTCCCCGGTGGAGTCTCTTTGCCGGTAAGCGCAGCCGGCACTTCTTTTTTCTGTCCAATATCTGCGGCATCTGCCGGGAGTTGCACCGGATATTCTTCCCTAGACGGGGAAGCTGTTTTTTCCTCCGCAGTTTCTGTTCCGTCCCGTTGACCGCCTTCCAGTTGCGCCAGCCAGAGGCTGTGGCGGTGCCGGGCATAATCGAGCCGCACTTTACCGGTAAAGACGCCGCGCACCAGCGGCCAGTTGGGACGCAATAAAATCGCCGCCATATGTGCCAGAAAAGCCAGAAAGAAGAGAACAAAAAAGATATTATGAATCCAGGTCGCCCAGAGCAGAACCGTATGCGACATATCCGGGGCATAGACGTTTTTGTAAGTTTTTACCAGACCGGAAAAAATCAACATCAGTATAATGAAAACCATTCCGGCATAGGCCAAACGCTGTTCGGGCAGATATTTATGCAGCGGCGGCTCTTTCCCGAAACCAAACAGACTTTTCATGACGGCAATGGATACCGTGAGATCACCCTTACGCGGCAGCAGTCCCTTTTCACCCAAAATACCGTGGTAAACAAGATGAAATACACCTGCAATTGTAAAAACAAAGGCGGCGGCATAGTGCAGATAAAGTGATGTGATAAAGTCCGCCGACCACCCTAGACCGGGAACATCGATGATATAGTAGCGTTTGCCGACAGGAAGTTCGAAAATGCCGGTCAAAAGGAGGATAAGGCCGGAAACGGCGACAGCCCAGTGTTCAATAAGCTCAATCAGGCCGTGGCGTACAACAAGATTCTTTTCAGCAAGTATTTTTTCAGCCATTGTCTTTTCCTCCTTTTAACTATTCTTTGCACCGGAAAATTTTTTCCACAAGCCTGCCACACCTGCCGCGACGAGCCCCAGAAAGGGAGCGGCCAGAACTGCGTTCGCCAGCGGATCGGTATTACGCATCCGCCGCGGCACGTCCGGCTTCATACCCGGCTGCCCGGGGTTCCCGATCATTGTCTTGTCAATCAGCGCAAAGGAAACCGGAGAGATATAAAGGGTGGATGTACCGCCGTTTTCGTCCTTCCCGTAAAGATAACCGTTCAGTTCCTGCACCCGCTTCTGCGCCCGCGCTTCCATTTCCCACCACGGCCCGATAAGCATGGCTTGACGCGGGCAGGCTTCGATGCAGCCCGGCAACTTTCCCTGAACTAGCCGGTCGAAGCAGAGATCGCACTTGTACATAACACCGTTACCCATTAATCCTGGCAGCACATGCAGATATATACCGACACCTGACTGCCGCTGCGGAATTTCCCAAGGACAGACATCCCTGCATTTTGCCCCGCCAAAACACAGCTTCTGATCGATAACGACGGCACCGTTTTTGTTTTTATGATTGGCGGAAAAGGGACAGATCGTTGCACAGGCCGGATTGTCACAATGCATACAACGGCGGGGCACAAAGATCGTTTGTTTGCGGCCGTTGTTTTCAATTTCAGCCTTGTGAACATATATATAGTTATAGGGCGTGAGGCGGTTGATTACATTCTGCTTTTTCGACCAGTCCTCGATGGTTTTTCTGGGCCAGGGCTCCGGAATATTTTCCGCGACGGTAGGGATTTTATTTTTATTTATCCACCTGCATGCACTTACGCAAGCCGGCTGCGCGCGGTCCGCGCAACCGTCGCAAAGACTCAGATCAATAATTGTTGATAGCTGTCCTTTTTTACTTTCGCCGGCAAATGCTTTTTTCGGCAATCCGGCTCCCGAAAAAACAGCCGCTCCGGCGCCGATCTTTAAAAAAGAACGGCGGCTGATTTGAGATCTTTTGTCTGTATCCATAAAATCCCTCCAATGCTGATCAGGATAAATCAATAAACCGGGTTAATGCCCGGTAAAATTCATCCCGTTCTTTCCCCTTATTCCCGTTCTTTTCCTTCAGGCAGGTTTCCATGTGGGTGGAAATTAGCACTGCTCCGGTTTTTTTCACAGCCGCTGTCACCGCCGACACCTGCGTCAGTATGTCACCGCAGGGAGCATCTTCCTCAATAAGCCGCTGGATACCTCTTATTTGCCCTTCAATCCGCTTCAAACGACTGATTATTTTCATTTTTTCTTTATCCATCATTATACCCCTGGGGGGTATATTATTAATTTTCCGCCTATTTGTCAATAATTTTATTCCTTTTTGTCTGTTCATCGAGGATAGATCTATTTCTCTTGACTCCGCTGGTCTTTTGCCTATAGTGAATGGAAACCGCAACCTGATATGTGCAGTCTGCACAGTAAATACAAGAGATAACGTAATGATATCAACCGCCATCCCTGTCGACCTGTTTTTCAAAAAAAGGCCTTCTCTCGCGGCCACCGCTTTCTTAGCCTTACTGGGAAGTAGCGCCAAATTTGATGCCGGTAAACCATTCCCGCAGATTACGGCAAGACAAAACGGTGTAACCGTCAATGAACAAAAACTGGCTTTATTCAACAGTATCTGCCGGATCAGCGCAAGCGATAATCTCCCGATATTCTATCCTTTTGCATTTACCTACCCGCTGCTGCAAAGAATACTCGCCCACCGGGAAGCACCTCTATCGCTGTTTGTCGTATTGAACAGCCGGTTGCAGGTAAAACAATACAGAGCAATCAACATCGATGAGCGGCTCGACATCTACTGTTCGATTACCGGACATCGCCTGCGGGAAAAAGGGCTGGAAATGGATATCCTGTCCCAGGTAAAAGTCTCCGAAAGCACGGTGTGGGAGAATATCCAGACCTTTTATTACCGTGGCCGATTCGGTCCTCCGGAGGAGAATTATCAACCACCACTTTTTCAGATAATTCCGGATGCAGAGGAAAAGGCCCGTTGGTATTTGCCTTCCGGCATCGGCTATGGATTTTCCAAAGTATGCGGCGACAGCAACCCCATTCACTATTGGAAGACGTACGCCCGATTGCTGCGGTTTAAAAGGGATTTCGCCCAGCCGCTGCTTGTTTTAGAAAACGGCATGAAATACCTGTTTGACGCAAATACTGTAAAGGCCGTAAGTTTGGATGTTACGCTGAAAGCTCCCCTTTACTATAACAGCAATGTAATTTTGAAATACAAAAAAATTGACGACGTTATCCGTTTTGATCTATACACAGAAGACAACTTGCTTCCGTGCATATGCGGCAAGTTGAAACTTTAAGCCGCTTATACGCCACCGCTGAGGACTTGTAATTTATATGTCTTTGATTGAAACCAGAGCGCTTGCTAAAACTTACGGCCGTATTCAGGCTGTCCGCGGTATCGATCTCAATATCGCCAAGGGAGAAATATTCGGGCTTCTGGGACCAAACGGCGCCGGCAAGACAACCACGATCGGAATGCTCTGCACGATTATTCGTCCGACCGCAGGCAGCGCCTCCATCGCCGGTTGCAGCATCACGGAAAATCCGGCGGCCGTCCGGCGGAAAGTGGGCATCGTCTTTCAGGATCCCACATTGGATACGGTTCTCACGGGATATGAAAACCTAAAGCTGCATGCATTGCTTTACGGCATACCGGACAATATCCGGGAAAAACGAATAGCCGAAATGCTCGAGTTGGTGGATCTTAAAGAACGCAGCAACGATCTGACCCGCACATACTCCGGCGGCATGCGGCGCAGGCTGGAATTGGCGCGCGGCCTTCTGCACCGGCCGGCGGCGCTTTTCTTGGATGAACCTACTCTAGGCCTCGATCCGCAGACCAGGGCACGCATTTGGGATTATATCAAAAAAATGGCGCAGCAGGAAAGTACCACCGTCGTCCTTACCACGCACTACATGGAAGAGGCGGAGCATGTATGCAACCGCGTGGGAATCATTGATCACGGGCAAATCATCGCACTTGATTCCCCGGATAATCTCAAAGAAACAACCGGCGGCGATTTGGTGATCATCGAGGTACAGGAGCCGCCGCTGCAAAAGATCGGGGATTTACCTTACGTAAAAAAAATTGATTTCAGCGGCGGAGAGCTGAAAATAACCATGAAAAATCTGCATCTTCATCTTTCCGAATTGCTTTCTGTTATTCCCGGCGTAAAGTCCGTGCAGACGAGGGTTCCCACACTCAATGACGTCTTCATCAAACTGACCGGCCGCGACATCCGGGAAGATTCCACGGAGGATTCCGGCAGCTGGATCGAAACAGTGGCCAGATACCGGCAGCGAGGCCATTGAAGCCATGAAAGAAAACCGTCTGCGAAAGGAG
>CAYYBK010000095.1:0-7335 GCA_964470015.1 uncultured Syntrophales bacterium | reverse complement strand
AAATT
This sequence comes from uncultured Syntrophales bacterium, assembly GCA_964470015.1. Taxonomy (GTDB): domain Bacteria; phylum Desulfobacterota; class Syntrophia; order Syntrophales; family Smithellaceae; genus MVRV01. The sequence goes on along the minus strand of CAYYBK010000095.1, from coordinate 7,330 downwards.
ATTTTTAAAAAAACAAGAAAATTGACTGACTGTGTATATAAATGAATGAAGTAAGGAGGATGGCGATGAAAGTCATTGGTATTGCGGGAAGTCCGAGAGAAAAAAGTAATTCTCTTTATTATCTGCAGTGTGCTCTGGAAGAGATAGAAAAAGCCGGTATTCAAACGGAAATAATCGCCCTGCGGGATAAAAAAGTGGAGCCCTGTTCGGCCTGTTATAATTGCCGCGATATACGCAAATGCACCATCGATGATGATTTTGGCGAAATCTTTGACAAAATGATGGCGTCGGAAGGTATCGTTCTCAGCTCTCCCGTCTATGTAAGTTCGATTACTTCACCGCTTATGTCCGTTTTGCAGCGTTCTTCATTTGTCGCGCATTGGGGTGGAAAGATGCTGATGGGTAAAGTGGGCGCTCCTATAACGGTGGCACAGCGCGCCGGACAGAATATGGCTTTTTCCCAGATGATGATGTGGTATTTTTTCAACGGGTTGACCATTCCCGGTTCCATATACTGGAATGTTTGCGTCGCCGGCAGCCGCGGGGCACGAGATCCCGAAAAGGATGAAATAGGAATTCAGACACTGAAGGCTTTTGGGAAAAATATGTCTGGCGTTATGAAAAAACTATTTGGTTAAGGTAAATCCTTCATAAGGAGAGCACATATGCAAATGCAGCCGGAGGGAATAGGTTCATGGTTAAAATACCGGGAGATAGAAACCCCGGACAAGGAAGCTTTGGTGTCCGACGGCAGGAGATTCAGTTACAAGCAGATGAATCAGCGCGTTAATCAACTCGCATGGGCAATGCAGGAAAGCGGTATAAAGCATGGTGACCGTGTGGCGGTGCTGTCATATAACTGTAATGAATTCGCCGAAATCATCATGGCTCTGGCCAAGCTGGGGGCGATGCTTGTCCCTTTGAACTGGCGCCTCACACCGGTTGAACTTACCTTTATTTTGCAGGACAGCGGTGCGCGGACATTGTTTTATGACGCTTCTTTCACTGCGGCGGCTGAAGAGCTGCAGAAGAAAACAAGCTTAAATAATCTGATCTCGCTTTATGGCGGGTCTCCTCTGGATAAGGCAAAAATTTACGATGATTTCATTGCGGGTAAGCCCGTCACGGAACCTGTCCCGTCGTCGCCTGTTGGCTTGGAAACGCCGCATATAATTATGTACACTGCGGGAACTACGGGTAAACCAAAAGGGGCGGTTTTAACCCAGGGCGCCAGCTTCTGGAATGCTGTGAATTGCATAGCGGCCATGAGTCTCCGTGCCGATGACCGTGATTTGAACGTTTTGCCGATGTTTCATATCGGCGGCATCGGTTTGTTTACTCTTCCTCTTTTTTACATGGGCGGTACGGTACTTCTTCTGCGTACTTTTGATCCGGCCAAGGCCCTGGAGATAATTAGAAAGGAAAAAGTGTCGATTTTCTTCGGTGTGCCCGCGATATTCCTTTTTCTGGCCAATCAGCCTGACTTTAAATGTATGAAGGACGTGCGGATAATAATGAGCGGTGGGGCCCCTCTGCCGGTTAGCCTTATTAAATTGTACGAAGAAAATGGATTGCGTCTGCTGCAGGGATTTGGTATGAGTGAAGCTGCGCCGAGCATTGCCATCCTAGACAAGGATATGTACCTTAAAAAAGCAGGGTCCATTGGCCGACGCCTGATGCATCTGGAAACACGCGTTGTTGACGAGGACATGAAAGATGTGCCACCGGGGGAAATAGGCGAGCTGATTATGCGGGGCCCGAACGTGATGATCGGCTACTGGAATCGTCCGGAGGCCACGGAAGAGGCATTCCGCGGCGGCTGGTTTCATTCCGGCGATTTGGCACGGCGCGAAGCTGACGGCAGTTTGTACATTGTTGACCGGTCGAAAGACATGTATATTTCCGGTGGAGAGAACGTTTATCCCGCGGAAGTGGAAAATGCCATTTATGAAATTCCGGAAATAGGCGAAGCCGCCGTAATCGGAATTCCCGATTCGAAATGGGGCGAAGTCGGCAAAGCGATCGTTGTAGTAAAAGCGGGCAAAAAACTAACCGAAGACCAAATTATCTCTTATTTAAAGGGACGCCTAGCGAAATTTAAAGTCCCTGCCAGTGTCGTTTTCACGGATTTATTACCACGCAATGCAATGGGTAAGGTTATGAAAAATACCTTACGAGATAAGTATAAATAGCAGCATCCCGACAGTGCTTTGGCATCGAATGCCAAAGCGTGTTTTTATGTCGAGTTTTATCATATTTACTGGGGAGGGATCTCGCTGGGAAGCAAGAAGGAAGTTTGTATGCTGCTGGCAGCCTGTATGGATGCGGATATTGTTTGGCATGTAATGCCGGATTCATTATTAATATGGCGTTAGATGTTTGCAGTATTTTAAATCTTTTAAAAAAAGGAGGGGGCTGTGATGAAAATCAAAGTATTTATTGGAGTATTGTTGGCAGCATTTGTAACCGGTCTGTTTTTTGCGGCTGTACCAGTAAAAGCGGCGGATCCGATTAAGATAGGTGCTATTTTACCTATGGCTGATTCCACGGGCATAGACGGATCCAAATCCATGCAACTTGCCGTCAAGCATATCAATGAAAAGGGCGGATTGCTCGGACGGGAAGTAAAGTTGATTCTTATGGATGACGAAGGCAAGCCGGATAAAGCGGCAGCTGCGTTGGATAAGCTGGTTACCGTGGATAATGTTGACGTCATTACCGGCGGTGTCGGCAGCGGCACGACCATGGCCATGATTCCCGGAATGAAAAAATACGGTAAAGTGGTGGTTTGGGCGGGCGCTGCAAGCTCGAAAGTTGAGCAGGCCATGGAAGGGCAGGACTGGTTTTTCCATATCCACGGCTGGGATTATCAGCAGCAAGCGGCTTTTGACAAAGGGTACCGCGAACTATTTCCCAAAGTCGGCGGAAGATTTGAAGGAATAAATTATTTTGTGGCCTATGAAGAAGGTCCGTTTGGCGCCGGTTCATTCAAGGTATTCAAGCCACTTGCGGAAGCCGCAAAGCAGAATTTGCAGGGTGAAGCATTTAAGAGCGCTTTTGTCGGCGGCGGCGATTACCGCTCCGTCCTAAGACACGCCAAGGATTTCAAAGCAGAGATGTTTACCTGGCTTGGTTATGCCAATGATGCAATTCCGATTATGGAGCAGGCCAAGGAAATCGGTTTTGCTCCGGCCGTTTTTGCCGGCTCTCCTCCGGGCTGGCCGAAGGATTTTGCTAAGTCGCCATTGAGCGACGGAGTGTTGTTCAACGGGTATTGGAGTGAGTCTATCGGCAAGAAAAACAAGGAAAGCAAAGCTTATTCCGAAGCTTTCAGCAAGGAATTCAAGGACTCACCGGTGACCTATTTCGGTCCCCTTTGCTATACCAACATAATGATAGTTGCTGAGGCGATTAAAAGAGCAAAAACTCTGGAGAAAGCAGCTTTGATCAAAGCTCTGGAGGCGACCAAATACGCTTCACCCATGGGCGATACGTATATCTTCGGTAAGAGCAATGTGATCAATCATCAGGCGTATGCATCACCGAAACTTTTGCAGTATCAGAAAGGCAAGCAGGAAGTTGTCTGGCCTTTCGAGGCGGCCACGGCGAAAATGATTTATCCTTTCCCCGCATGGGATAAACGCGATAAAGATGGCTGGGCCAAGTATTAAGATAAATAGGTAATGTATCCGCGGAGGTCAAGGTAATGCAGTAAACGAGGCAAATATTTATTTCCTGCAGGCGACGGAAAACCGCCTGCAGGAAATTTTTCCGGAAAAGCCGGGGATTTGATTATCATGATGAATTCCATATTGCATAAATTCAAAGAAAAAAATTTTCTAATCGGCTTTATCATAGCAATAGTTGCAATTCTTGTCGTCGGTTACTATAAACCGGCAGTACTCGTCGAGGGTCTGCAGCGTTCGGCGCTTTATGCCATAATAGCTTTGCCCATGGCCCTGCTGCTGGGTGTTGTGGATATCATCAATCTGGCGCACGGCGATTTTATGATGCTGGGAGCGTATTTTGCCTATTTTCTGAATGTGCAGCTGGGCATGGATCCGCTTATTGCCATTATCCCGACCATTTGTTTCTTCTTCATCTTCGGATTGGTTGTCTATTTTTTGACCTTCAAATATGCGATCGGGAAGACCTCTCTAAACCAGCTGCTTCTGGGCTTCGGTATTTCCTATATATTCACCGAAGGCATTACTCTTATCGCGACGAACCAGCCCCGCAAGCTGACCATGGATTATGTTTCCGCATCGGCGACCATTAAAGGGTTTACTTTCGGGACGTACGAATTTGTTTATGTCATTGCCGCTGTAATTATATTTGTCGGTCTGCAATTATTCCTCAAGAAAACCGGTACGGGGCAGGCTGCTGTTGCTGTAGGTCAGAATCCCCGCGGTGCCAGAATTGTCGGCATCAATATAAAATGGATATATGTCCTAACGTTTTGCATTTCCATCGCACTCATCAGTGCCGTAGGTCCCATGATGGGATCAAGATATACTTTGTTTCCCCATGTGGGAGTGGCCTTTACGCTGAAGTCTTTTTCGCTTGTTGCCGTGGGAGGTATGGGTTCCATAACTGGTGTGATTTACGCGGCGCTTATTCTGGGTATGGGTGAAACGCTTGTTCTCTCCTCCCTGGAGTATGGCAAGTGGGCGGAAATTATCTATTTTGCCCTGATAATTGGTGTCATTATGTACAGATCCCATCAAAGGCAGGTAAGATGAAACACTGGAAATACTTGATCGGTATTGTTTTATTGCTGGCAGCGGTGTCGCTGCCCAAGTTCCTGGGCATATATTATCTGCAGATTCTGAATATCGTTCTGATCTACGCTGTTTACGCCCTGAGCTGGGATATGCTGATGAGATCCGGCCAGTTGTCTTTCGGCATTGCCGGTTTTGCCGGAATAGGCGGCTATGTTTCTGTTTTATGCAGTTATTATTTTCACATCAATCCTATTTTGAGCATTCTGGCGGGAGCTGTTTTCGCCATGTTGGTTGCCGTACTTGTCGGTACGGCCGTATTGCGGCTAAGGCTCCTGTATTTTGCCATTGTCACGTTGGCCATAGGTGAAATATTCAGAATAATCATCAGAAACCTGGAATTTACCGGCGGGGCCGAAGGAATGATTCTTAAAAATGCGATCTTTAACGGCGAGGCCGCCTCCACTTATTGGCTGATGCTGGTTATTGGTGTTTTGACAATAATTATTTCCATTCTTTTTCAGAAGTCGCGCATGCGCTTTGCGTTGACGGCGATAGCTAATGACGAGATTGTTGCCGCCTCCAGTGGCGTAAATATTTTCAAATATCTGGTGATAATCTTTGCTATTACTTCCGGACTTCAGGGTCTGGCCGGTGCTGCTTATTCACAACTTTACGGCAGCGTGACTCCCGAGGGACAATTCAGCGGAAGCTTTACAATACTGCCGATTGTCATGGCTCTGTTCGGCGGATTGGGTACGACGTGGGGTCCGGTAATCGGCGCGGCAATATTGACGATTGTTGCCGAAGCTTTGAAACTGAGAATCCCTTATGGATATTTACTCGTTTACGGAATTATCATGGTTGTCGCAATTTTATGGTTCCCCGGCGGTATTATGGGATTGATTAAAAAGATATACGAAAAATTCAACAATTAATCGGTAAAAACAGGGATTGATCGATGCTGATTCTTAAAACGACCGGACTAACCAGGCAATTCGGCGGGCTTATTGCCTTGAGCGACGTCAATGTGGAAATAAATGAGAACGAAATAGTCGGAATTATCGGACCAAACGGTGCCGGCAAGTCAACATTTACAAATGTTGTTGCCGGTGTTTATTTACCGACCGCGGGAACAATAGAGTTCTGCGGCCGGGACATTACAATGAATGCCGCTCATGAAAAATGCCATGCGGGTATCAGCAGAACTTTTCAATTAATGCGGCCGTTGACGGGACTCAGCCTGATTGAAAATGTCATGCTCGGTGCGATGTTCGGCAGAAATTATTCCCAGCGGGAATCGCGGAAAAAATCGCTCGAATTCTGTGAGTTTCTGAATTTGGGCAATGTGGAGCGGCCCATTTCCGCGATGACGGCACTGGAAATAAAAAAAATGGAGATAGCGCGGGCATTGGCCACGGAACCCAAGCTACTTTTCCTGGATGAAGTAATGGCCGGTCTTAATAAGGACGAAACACTGGATATGATGGATACGGTGCGTAAAATTCATGCTCAGGGAATGACGATCATTATTATCGAGCACATTATGCGAGTAATTCGGGAACTTTCGCATCGTGTTGTTGTTTTAGAATGGGGAAAAGTGCTGTGCGAAGGTGCGTATGAGGAAGTATCTTCCGATCAGCGTGTAATTACGGCCTATCTTGGTGAGGAAGCGGAATGCTAGAAGTTAGTAATTTGAATGTGTTTTACGGCAAATTGCAGATTATCTGGGATTTGTCGATGCAGATAGGAGATGAATCTGTAGGCTTGTTCGGTCCCAACGGCGCCGGCAAGACAACACTGATCAATACTATCCTTGGTCTGGTAAAGCCGGTGAGTGGTGAAATAACACTGGACGGCGAATCACTGGTGAAAATTGATACGGACAAGATAATTAAACGCGGTATATCGGTTGTTCCTCAGGAAAGAGAATTATTTCCGATGATGACCGTTTTGGAAAATTTGCGTACCGGCAATGCCTATATCCCGTCGGCGAGAAAGAAATATGAGGAAAGACTGGAATACGTATTGGCGATGTTTCCGATTTTGAAAGAAAGAATGGATCAACCTGCCGGCAGCATGAGCGGCGGGCAGCAAAGAATGGTCGCTATCGGACGGGCGCTGATGGCTGATCCCAAACTATTAATTCTGGATGAACCGTCCGGCGGATTGCAGCCATCTATTGTCACAGAGGTATTTCACCGGCTGAAAGAAATTAAAAAGGACGTATCCATTCTTGTTACTGAACAAAATGTAAGACAGGCGCTTAAAGCAATCGACCGGGGCTATATTCTGGAAGACGGCAAAATAGCAATGGTCGATACTGCGCAAAATCTTGCCGGTAATGATCACATCAGAAAATCATATCTTGGCATCTGATGCCGAATTGCATATCCGTAATCATCTTAAAGCAAGAAGGCGCCTAAATAAAGGCGCCTTCTTTGTTCAGGCTTTCATTAGCGAATGCTGTCTATTCCACCATCCGGAGACCGTAACTCAGTGCATCAGATTGTACTGGATGATATATACGGCGATACCGCTGAAATAACCGATTAGCGCCAGCGCACCGATGCGTTTGGCGTACCAGAAGAAATGAATCTTCTCCAGAC
>CAYYBK010000094.1:0-7342 GCA_964470015.1 uncultured Syntrophales bacterium | reverse complement strand
GCTGCGTCATTGTCCAGAACGTCGCGGATTGTCTGCACCTGCGGCAGAATCAACCGGCCCTTCGGTGCCTGTAAGTCAATCGGGACAACCAGCACGGCGATACCGCCTGGCGGCAGTAAATCGCCGATGAGCGAGGGCGTCGCCATGAAGTCGGTCGGTGCAACTTCCCGCAGCTGCCGCTTCAAGCTGTCCAGATAAGCCGAACGCTGCCCGGAGTCGCTGCAGGAGACGGTCAAAATCCGGCCCGCTTTCCGCTCCAGAAGCTTCAAATCGTCGGCCGACGGATGGAGGTCAATTTTATTGACCACGGTCAGCACGGGTATTTTTCGGGCTTTCGCCTTCTGCAGAACGGATTCTTCATAGTCCGTCCACTTCCCGGCTTCGGTGACCAGGATGATTACGTCGGCCCGGTCGAAAACTTTTGCCGTTTTGGCCAGGCGCGCGCCGGAAAGCTCCGAGATGTCGTCCAGTCCCGCCGTATCCAGAAACAAAACCGGCCCCAGCGGCAGCAGTTCCATGGCCTTTTCGACAATGTCGGTTGTCGTGCCGGCGAGAGGTGATGTGATCGCTATATCCTGCCCGATCATGAGATTGAGGAGGCTGGATTTACCTACATTGGTGCGCCCCATGAGGGCAATGTGCAGTCTATTGCTTTTCGGTGTTTTTTCCATGATCTCTGTAACCAAGAGCGGTTAAACTGGCTGAAGAGAAAATTTTCTCCACAAGCGTTTTACCCAGTTTTGCCTCTAAAAATTCGCGCATGTTTTTTTTGCCGGTGCTTGTGAATTCCGTCATCAGTTCCGTGGCTTTTTCATAGCCGATAACCGGTAAAAATGCAGTAATAATCAGCGGGCTGTGCTCGAAATATTCCTGGCATTTTTCTCTGCCGGCGGTAATGCCTTTTATGTGGACCGCCATGAGTTCGTCAATATTGATGAGCAAATCCAGCGATTCCAGCAAGGCATGGGCTAAAAGGGGCAGAAATTCGTTTATTTGTAAATTGCCGCGGGCGGCTGTTGCGGTTATTATAGTATCGTTGGCCGCGACTTTAATGCCGGTTTGTATAGCCGCCTCCATCAGGACGGGATTGACTTTCCCCGGCATGATCGATGAACCGGCCTGCAATTGCGGCAGCTTTATCTCGCCGAGAAAATTCATCAGGCGCAAATCGCCGGCAATTTTCATCAGGTTTACGGCGTGGGCGTTAATAATTCCGGAAACCTCGACAAAAGAATCGGCATGGGCTGTTTCCCCCGGCACATTTTCGCCGCGGGCGAGACCGATTCCGGTGACATCGCGCAGTTTTTCATTAACCAGAAAGATATAGCCGCGGGGGGCGGTAAGTCCGGTGCCGACGGCGGTGCCTCCGATATTTACCACGCGCAGACGCTCTTCACATTTGAAAGTTCGCCAGCGGTCGCGGGAAAAGGCTTCGGCGAAAGCGGAGAATTCCGCGCCCAAGGTAATGGGAACGGCGTCCTGCAATTCCGTCCGCCCGATTTTAACGATCGTGCTGAACTCTTTTTCTTTCTGCTGAAAAGCGCCCTGTAAATCGGCAACTGCTGCGGCCAGTTGCCGCAGACTGTAAATTGCGGCTATCTTAACGGCAGTGGGATAAACATCGTTGGTCGATTGATGCATATTAACGTCTTCCAGCGGATGAATAATCGCATAATCGCCTTTTCGTCCGCCGCTGATTTCGATAGCGCGATTGGCGATTACCTCGTTCATGTTCATATTGGTAGAAGTGCCTGCGCCGCCTTGCAGGGCGTCGAGGGGAAACTGGCTCATGAGCTGGCCGGCGGCGATCTCTTCGCAGGCAGTGATGATCGCGTTTGCTTTTGCTGAACCAAGGTGGCCGGTTTCGTAATTGGCCAGACAGCAGGCTTTCTTGACGAGCGCCAGGCTTTTAATCAGCGCGGGGTTGACGCGGAGGCCGCTGATGGGAAAGTTAGCCGCTGCGCGCTGGGTATGAATCCCCCAGTAAGCTTCGGCGGGTACGTCCAAAGTTCCTAAAAAATCATGTTCACTCCGCAGTTCCGGCATAAAATCATAAATTAAAAGAGGTTTGCCTCCGAAGAAGCAAACCTCTTTTTCAGTCAAAAATGGTTGATTTATCAATCTTTCCTGTGGGGAAGATCAGTTCCTCTCTTTGTATAGTGAGTATGCAGAAGTTTATGCGATTTATGCCCCAGCGGTTCCTTTAAAAATTTCTCATAGATCTTTTTAATGGAAGGATTCTCATGGGACTGACGCAATTTCTGCACTTGCCCGTCGTCCTTATATAAAGCAGAGGTGCGCAGCTTTCTCATTTCATTGTTTGTCGGAATCGGCTCGCCGCCGCCGGCAATGCAGCCTCCCGGGCAGCACATGATTTCAATGAAAGCGTAATCCGCCTTTCCTTCTTTAATGCGGTCCATGATTTTGCGGGCATTACCCAAGCCGTGGGCAACCGCAACTTTAACATCACCCAGTGCGCCGACTTTGACCGTTGCTTCTTTTACTCCCTCCAGACCGCGCACGGGGGTAATATCAAGACTAGGCAAGTTTTCACCGGTAACGACGGCATAAACGGTGCGCAATGCCGCTTCCATAACGCCGCCCGTGGCGCCGAAGATGGTTCCGGCTCCTGTGTATTCACCCATCGGAGCGTCGTAGTCTTCGTCGGGCAGATTGATGAAATCGATGCCGGCTTCCTTAATCATGCGGCCCAGTTCCCTGGTCGTCAATACGTAATCGACATCGCGGAAACCGCTGCTGGCCATTTCCGGGCGCTGCGCTTCGAATTTTTTCGCCGTGCAGGGCATAATCGAAACGACGACGATATCTTTGGGATCGATACCTGCCGTTTCGGCGTAATAGGTTTTGGCTAAAGCGCCGAACATCTGCTGCGGGGACTTGCAGGTGGAGAGATGGCCCAGCAGCTCGGGATAAAAATGTTCGCAGAATTTAATCCAGCCCGGGCTGCAAGATGTAATCATCGGCAATGTGCCGCCTTCCTTGACTCTTTTGAGCAATTCGTTGCCTTCCTCAATGATGGTCAGGTCCGCCGTGAAGTTGGTATCAAAAACCTTATCAAATCCAAGTCTCCTTAAGGCAGCGATCATTTTTCCCGTGACCAGCGTGCCCGGGGGCAGATCAAATTCTTCGCCCAGGGCGGCGCGGATCGCCGGTGCTTCCTGAACCACAACATGTTTTTTAGGATCCTGTAAAGCTTTCCAGACGGCGTTGACGTCGTCCTTTTCATATAGCGCTCCCACCGGGCAGGCCAGAATGCACTGACCGCAGGTTACGCACTTAGATTCCAAAAGCGGAAGATCGAACGCGGGAACTACTTTGACATCACTGCCACGGTGCGCCGGGGTCAGTACGCTGACTGTTTGAATATTTTCGCAAACAGCCACGCAGCGGTGGCATTCGATGCACTTGCGGCTGTCCCGGATGATGGAAGGACTAGAACGGTCGATCATCCCTTCTTTGGGGAACTGGGTGTAATCGAAACGGACTTCCCGCAAACCCACGAATTCGGCTACTTTCTGCAATTCACAATTGCCGTTTCTTACGCAGTAAGTGCATTCCTGCGGATGGTTGGCGAGCAGAAGCTCGACGACCATTTTACGGGCCAGACGTACTTTCTCAGTGTTGGTATGAACGACCATGCCTTCCGCGACGGGAAAAACACAGGCGGCGATTAAACTACGCTGTCCTACGACTTCCGTCATGCAAACACGGCAGGCGCCTGGAGTATGACCGATTTCCGTCCAGGCACAGAGCGTCGGTATTTTGATTCCATTTTTCTTGGCGGCTTCCAGAACAGTGGTGCCCGCCTCAACTTCAATCTTACGATTATCAATAGTCAGTTTAACGGTTGACATAAAAATTATCTCCTCATAATATTAAACCGCGGCGTCGCAACGCAGGCAGCGGCAGGCTTCTTTCATGGCATTTTCCTTGGAAAATCCTAATTCCACTTCCGCAAAACTTGCTTTGCGGACAGCGCTTTCCATCTCCGGCATGGCCATCTGCGGTGTTTCCACCGTTTCTTCATCAATTTCCAGAGGCACGTCGATTTTTTCCGCGGCCGGCTTTTCATAGGCGGGCTCGCCGTTGTTCTTCCGGATGGAAGAATCGATATCGTCGGCGGCCTGGTGACCGGCGGCGATGGATGCAATAACCGTATCCGGTCCGGTAACGACGTCGCCGCCCGCAAAGTAACGGACGTTGGACGTACGTGATTTATAGCCGTTGCCGACGACAAAGCAATCCGCTTTATTGACATCGACGTTATTGATGAAGCTTATATCCGGTACCTGGCCGATGGCGGCAATGACCGTATCGATGTTCAGGGTAAATTCGGAACCGGCAATGACCAACGGTTTCTTGCGGCCGCTGGCGTCAAAGTCACCAAGCTTCATCCGCTGGCAGGAAATGGAAGCGACCTTGCCTTTGTCGCCTTCGATCTTCAAGGGCGCAACGAGATATTCGATCTTGATGCCTTCGTCTTCGGCTGCTTTGATTTCTTCTTCTGCGGCCGGCATATCCTGTCTTAAACGGCGATAAAGGATGGTTACGTCCGCACCGAGGCGCAATGCGACGCGGGCGGCATCAATAGCGGAATTTCCGCCACCGACGACGACAACCTTTTTACCGAGCTGCTTTTCGCCGCTGAGCCATTTCTCTTCATTGGCGTTGAAATCGCGCAGGAACTCTACGCCGCCGTAAACATTTTTCAAATTCTCCCCGGGAACGTTCATCTTCTGGCTCTTATGGGCGCCGACGGCCAGATAAATGAAATCGAAATCTTTTTCCAGTTTGGCAATGCTGATATCCCTGCCTACCCTGGTGTTCAACTTGATTTCCACGCCCAGAGCTTTGATGGTATCGATCTCTCCGTCCAAAATGTTGCGGGGGAGGCGGTAAGCCGGAATTCCCCAACGGAGCATGCCGCCGGCGAAGTTCAGCTCTTCGAATACCGTTACTTTATAACCGCGCAATGCGAGATCGCGGGCGGCGGTAAGTCCGGAAGGACCGGCGCCGACGACGGCGATCTTTTCTTTTCTCGTTACCGGCACCGGGTCAATCTTTGGCCGCGGGGCGTTGTCGGTAATGAACCGCTTCAGGAATTTGATGGCCAGCGGTTCGTCCAGATTGCCACGACGGCACTTGGACTGGCACTTATGATCGCAGACTCTGCCGCAAACGGACGGGAAGGGGTTCGTCTGCAAAAGAATCTTATAGGCATCATCGAATCTGCCCGCTCTGACCAGCGCAATGTAGGAAGGAATATCCATTTCTATCGGGCAGGTATGCTGACATGGCGATTTGAAAAGCGCGGAACATACAGCGGCACGGCAGCGGTGATCGCGAATGTGCTCTTCGTATTCCTTGCGAAAATAACGGATCGTGCTCAAAACGGGATTCGGAGCCGTCTGTCCCAGACCGCACAGGGCCGCGTTTTTGATTACATCCGCCATTTCCTCGAGGAGTTCGATATCACCTTCTTTGCCTTTGCCCTGGGTGATGTTGGTCAGGATATCCAGCATCCGCTTCGTGCCTTCACGGCAGGGCGTGCATTTGCCGCAGGATTCATCCTGGCAGAAATCCATGAAGAAACGGGCCATATCGACCGCGCATTTGTCTTCATTCATGACAATCAGACCGCCGGAGCCCATAATGGCGCCCAATTCGACGACTTTTTCGTAGTCAACGGGAGCATTCAGGTGCTGGATGGGAATACACCCTCCGGAAGGTCCGCCCAGCTGCGCTGCTTTGAATTTTTTGCCTTTGGGAATACCGCCGCCGATATCGTAAACGATTGCTCCCAGTGTTGTCCCCATGGGAACTTCAACCAGGCCGACGTTGTTGACGTCACCGGTAAGGGCGAATACTTTTGTCCCTTTGCTTTTTTCGGTGCCGATTGACGAGTACCATTTGGCGCCGCGCAAAATTATCTGGCCGACGTTGGCCAGCGTTTCGACGTTGTTCAGGATGCTTGGTTTCTGCCACAGGCCGGCTACGGCGGGGAATGGCGGCCGGGGGCGGGGCATGCCTCGTTTGCCTTCGATGGAAGTCATCAGTGCCGTTTCTTCGCCGCAAACAAAGGCGCCGGCGCCCTGATAAATTTCCAGATCGAAATCAAAGCCCGTGCCCAATATGTTTTTACCCAGCAGACCGGCTTCCTTGGCCTGTGCGATGGCGATATTTAAACGGTGGATCGCCAGCGGATATTCCGCGCGGCAGTAAATATACCCATGATGCGAACCGATGCCCTTGGCTGCGATGACCATTCCTTCCAGAACGGCATGCGGATCTGCTTCCAGCACGCTTCTGTCCATGAATGCACCGGGGTCGCCTTCATCGGCGTTACACAGCACGTATTTTACATCGCCTTTCGACTGCGCGGCAAACTGCCATTTCAAACCGGTCGGGAAACCGGCGCCGCCGCGTCCCCGCAATCCGGAGGCAAGGACTTCCTTTACAATCTGCTCGGGCGTCATCTCGGTAAGGGCTTTGGCCATACCGGCATAACCGTCGCGGGCGATATATTCTTCGATTTTTTCCGGATCGATTAATCCGCGATTTTTCAAAACGCGCAATTCCTGCAGGGCGAAAAAGGGAATATCCTGCATTGTCGGAATGGTCTTGTCCGTGGACGGTTCGTGATATAAAAGACGGGTAAGAATCCTTCCCTTGATCAGGTGTTCCTCAACCAAATCCGGGATATCCGTTGGTTTAACGGAAATATAAATTATGCCCTCGGGATAAACGACCATGATCGGTCCCAGGGCGCAGAAACCGTTGCAGCCGGTTTCCACAACTTTTATCTCATCGGCGAGCTTTTTGTTGTCGAGTTCCTGCAACAAAGCCTTCTTTACGTTAAGGCTGCCGGAAGCCTGGCAACCGGTGCCTCCACAAATCAATATATGTGAACGAAAAATTTTCATTTAGCCAACATCCTCCTTAAAGTAATCATCAATCTATACGTGGCGCATAACAAGCCATGGTTCTACTTTATTTTTTCAGTTCCCTTTGCCAGTACGAAAGGTGTCTGAATCTCGCCCTGTAATACGTGCCGTTTAAAGACCTGCCGCATTTTGTTGGGATTCATATATTCGTATTTTATGGGTTCCTGGTTCAAAATTTCCACGGTCACCAGCGGTTCACGGCTACAAAGTCCCATACAGCCTGATGTGGTTACGGCAACATCATTTACCTTCGCTTCTTCAATTTCCTGCAACAGCGTGTCCAGAACTTCTCTTGCTCCGGAAGCGATGCCGCAAGTTCCCATGTGCACGGTAACTTTTGCCCGGCGATCTCCTTCGCGTAAGGACATTTCCGCATG
>CAYYBK010000093.1:0-7349 GCA_964470015.1 uncultured Syntrophales bacterium | reverse complement strand
TTTTAGTAGGATTAATTGGTGTAAATCTAATAGATCAATATGTAAATATAGGAATAGAAGTTACTAAAAAACTTTCCGAACGCCAGCAAAAAATCATTAAACAGCTTGCCGATGATGGAATTTGAAATTCATGCCTGAATAGTATACCAGTCATGATATCGCCTGTTGTGTGCTTTAAATGATTCCGTCCTAAATACTAAATTTATTATGTCCTATAAGATAGGTTATGTAAACATTAATGCGGATTGTTAAATTCACGGCAACTAGATAAATTCCACGTCGCCAATCGCCCCTATAGCATTTCCCAAAATAATGATTATTCCTTTTACACCGGGAATTTCATTGCCAAAGGATAATGCAGATTTAATGTCATTTTTATTTTTTACTCGATTCCCGATAGCCGAAGCCGCCGCATCCGCTAATGTCGCCGATCGGGAAATCACGCAAACGGCATCGGCTCTTCCAAAGCTCAGTGATGGGCCGACGGTTGCTGATGAGGTGCAAATGCCCAATGGAGTTTCTTGAGGTTTTACGGTAAAATTGACCTTATAACTTAAAGTAGATTCTCCGGCATATACTGCTACGGTTAACCTATTTTTGCTTACAAGAAATATATCTCCGCCGTTTTCGATTATTATGTTTTCTGTCTGATCAAGCAGGTCATTGGCAACATATTCAGAAATGGCGCCGGCTACTCCGGCCATTGGCCCTACGCCGCATATTTTTGCACTCCGCAGCATATCGCGTATAAGCGGCGGCGCGAGATTGTCTTCGGGAAGCGGTAAAAGCGAAGAAAGGAATTCCGGATGAATTTGTATATAATTTTCTAAAAAAATACGATGTCTTGCTAAATATATATAGGCTTGGTTCGCCAGGTTTGTATCAGAACTGATCAAAAGATCGCTTTCCGCAATTTTGACATTATAGGAAATTAAATTATCTTTATTTATTAATGTTCTGTATGTTCTTTCTTCATATGACATATGATTGTATGGAAACACTTTGCTTTGCCGTAAAACTATGTTTCGATGAAGCCAGCTACAGATGTTTTATATGATAACCCGGCATATTAAGAATAAATTGTAGCACCCTCCCCTAATATACTGTCGGCCTCCCTTTTCAACTTATCACTGATATCCAGACGCAGTTGCTCTCCCAAATAAACAATTGTTTCACTTTTATCATTAAGAATATGAATATAACTATCGTATTTACCGTTGTATTTTTTCATTGCATTACAAAAGGAAATGATATTTTCCGTAGATACTTTTCCGGCATCGACCATAAAACGTATTTGTTTATAAGGATTCGCCAGCGCCTGGGCCAGCGTGATTACATCATTAGCTATAAGCTTCGGAGTCTCATCTCCGATATCAATATTCCCCTTGACAACAACCGGTTCGTCGGCATGCAACAATGAATAGAACTTCTTATAAGCATCAGCAAAAAATATAATATTTACAGATCCTTGCAGATCTTCTAATGTGACATAGCACATGATATCTTTTCTTTTGGTCGGACGTTCGTTAATATTGGCGACAACTCCGGCCACAGTAACGGTGTCTTTATCTCTTTTGTTATTCAAGCTTCCGGAATCAGCATTGGTAACCAGATGTAACCGGTCGGCAAAACGGGACAAGGGGTGACCGGTAATGTAAAATCCCAGGGTTGCTTTTTCCAGTGCAAGAAGCTCCCGGTGGTCCCATTCCGGCATATCCGGCATTTTAAAAGAATCTCCGTTATTCTTAGCCTTGATATCAACATCAAACTCAGTAAAAAAACTCGACTGGCTGCTTAATATTTCCTTCTGTTTACGCTGGGCCTCATTCATTGCCTCTTCGTAACAAGCCATGAGCTGGCTTCGTTTATAACCCAGCGTATCAAATGCTCCGCATTTAATTAAACTTTCAATCACCCTTTTGTTTACTTTACGCAGATCAACTCTGCTCAGAAAGTCAATAAAGGAGGTAAATTTCTTCTCCTCCCGGGCGGAAATAATTGCATCAACGGCGGACAGTCCTACGTTTTTTACAGCTGCCAGTCCGAACCGGACATTTTCGCCAGACATGCTGAAATCGCGAACCGACTCATTAATATCCGGCGGCAACACATTGATTCCCATTTCCCGGCAGGTGGTCATGTGTTTGATGATTTTGTCGCGGTTATCCTTTTCACTGGTGAGCAATGCCGCCATAAAAGCAACCGGATAATGGGCTTTAAGATAAGCAGTCTGATAAGAAATCATCGAATAGGCGGTGCTGTGGGATTTATTAAATCCATATTCCGCAAATGTTTCCATTTGTTCCCAAATTCTTTTGGCCTTGTTCTCGTGAATTCTTTGCTTCTTGGCGCCCTCCAGAAATTTCGGCTTTTCCTTCTCCATATCGGCCGCTTTTTTCTTGCTCATCACTTTGCGCAATGTATCCGCTTCAGCCATACTGTAGCCGCCAATTACACTGGCGATTTGCATGACCTGTTCCTGATAAAGGATAATGCCGTAAGTTTCTTTCAGAATCGTCTCCAGCTCCGGCAATTCATAGGTAATCTGGGTTTTACCCTGTTTGCGGGAAATAAATTCCGGCACCATTTTCATCGGACCGGGACGATACAGCGCAATCAAAGCGATAACATCTTCGATCCGGTCAGGTTTCAAATTGACCAGAATATCTTTCATCCCGGAACTTTCCAGCTGGAAAACACCGTCGGTTTCTCCTCTCATGAGCAACTTATAGGCTTCCCTGTCATCCAGGGGAAGACTGTCCATATCCATATCTATTTCTATTCCATAGGATTCCTTAATGAAGGCGACGGCGTTTTTAATGACGGTTAATGTTTTCAAACCGAGGAAATCAAATTTGGTTAATCCCACTGTTTGAATATCATTCATAGAATACTGGGAGACAATATCATCTTTAGGTATACAAAGCGGGACTCTTTCCACCAGCGGCACATCGGAGATCACCACGCCGGCGGCATGAGTTGAGGCGTGGCGGTTCAATCCTTCCAGGATTCTTGATAAAAACAGCAGTTTTCCAACGGTCGGATTGTTTTTTTCTTCCTGCGCCAGCCGTGGTTCCATTTTAACGGCTTCATCGAGTGTAATATTCAAAACATTGGGGATTAATTTAGCAATTTTATCCACATCACCATAAGGAATATTCAGCGCCCTGCCGACGTCACGAATAACCGCCTTGGCTTGCATTTTTCCGAAAGTTATGATTTGCGAAACTTTATTTTTCCCGTATTTTTCCGTTACATAGCGGATGATTTCATCTCGACCTTCCTGGCAAAAATCGATATCAATGTCCGGCATCGTGATACGATTGGGATTAAGAAATCTTTCAAAAAACAATCCGTAACGGATCGGATCAATATTGGTAATTCTGATGGCATAGGCAACCAGGCTGCCGGCTGCCGAACCACGGCCCGGCCCGACCGGAATGTTATTGTGCTTGGCGTGCTTGACAAAATCGGATACAATTAAAAAATAGCCGGCAAATCCCATTTTTTTAATAATATCAAGTTCTTCCAGTAATCGCTTTTCGTATTGCTCCCGTATCTTGTCATTTTCCCCTTTCCGGTCATTTAGAATAACCGGTAAAAGTTTTTCCAGCCCTTCCCGGGCTTTGCGCTCTAAATAATCATCCAGGGTTTCCGTGGGATTTTTCAATACGAATTGAGGCAAATAGAATTTATTAAATTCCATCTCCAGATTGCATCTTTCGGCAATTCCCACTGTATTGTTTAAGGCTTCCGGTGTGGCCGTGAAAAGTTCCTGCATTTCTTCCGCCGAACGCAGATAAAATTGGTCGGTACCCAGCCTCATCCGTTCGGCGTCTTCTATCGTTTTTCCGGTTTGGATGCAGAGTAAAACTTCATGAGCTTCATTATGTTCACGATTGAGATAATGGCAGTCATTCGTTGCCAGTAGCGGGATGGAAAGATCTTTGCTGATTTCAATTAATCCGGCATTGGCTATTTTTTGTTCGGGGAGGCCGTTCTCCATAATTTCCAGATAAAAGTTCCCTTCCCCGAAAACAGACTGATAAAAACGGGCAGCCTTTTTCGCCTCTTCCATATTACCGCGGACGATTTGATCGGCAATTTCTCCGTGCAGACAGGCACTTGAAGCGATTAAACCTTCGTGGCATTCTTTTAGCAGCTCCTTATCAACCCGTGGACGGTAATAGAAGCCTTCCAGATATCCGGCTGTTGTAAGCTTCATCAGGTTTTTATAACCGCGCATGTTTTTGACAAGGACGAGCAAATGCCTTGCAGTCTCACCGATGGACGAAGTGTTTTTATCGAATCGTCTGCCCGGTGCCACATAAAGTTCACAGCCGATGATCGGTTTGATGCCATGTTTATAAGCCTGTTGATAGAAATCAATGGCACCAAACATATTGCCGTGGTCGGTGATAGCTATCGCCGGCATCTTAAAGTCACGGGCTTTTTTAAACAGTTCTTCCAGACGAATCATTCCGTCGAGCAGACTATATTGAGTATGGACGTGAAGATGAACAAAATCAGAATGTTTCATAGCTACAATTACGCTTAAATAAAGAAAAACAGATGCAGATCAAACAGCAGCATTTATAAACAGATTATCATGTATCCTCATCAACCTTTAAGACATACGCTTTTTACACAGATATCGTTTATCAATCAATCCAGTAATTGGGCGCTTCTTTGGTGATAATGACATCATGAACGTGGCTTTCTCTCAAACCGGCGGACGTAATTCGCACAAAACGCGCTTTTTCCCGCAGTTCTTTTACTGTCCGGCAGCCTACGTAGCCCATGCCTGCTTTAAGACCGCCGATCAATTGGGTAAGACTGGCGGAAAGAGAACCGCGGAAAGGCACCCTTCCCTCGATACCTTCCGGAACAAGTTTGAGCGGACCTTCGAGATCGTCCTGATAATAGCGGTCGCGGCTGCCCATTTTCATCGCTTCCAGCGAACCCATGCCGCGATATACTTTATAACTCCTGCCCTGAAATAATATTGTTTCACCCGGGCTTTCCTCCGTTCCGGCAAATAAACCGCCGATCATGATGCTGTGAGCTCCGCAACCGATTGCTTTGACGATATCGCCGGAATATTTGATACCGCCGTCAGCTATTACCGGCACCCCCTTCCGGGCGGCAACTTTACAGACATCCCGAATCGCCGACATTTGTGGAACACCCACTCCGGCAACGATTCTGGTAGTGCAGATGGATCCAGGCCCTACACCCACCTTGACCGCATCAACACCGGCGTCGATCAAAGCCAGGGCTCCTTCACCGGTAGCTACATTACCGGCAATTAATTCACACTTGGGAAATGTTTTCTTTGTTGCTTTGATGGCGTTGAGTACACCGGCGGAATGGCCGTGCGAGGTATCGATGCAAATTACGTCTGCTCCGGCCGTCAGCAAAGCCTCGATACGCGGTTCACGGTCAATAATTCCCACGGCAGCACCGACGCGCAACCGGCCGTAAGAATCTTTGCAGGCATGAGGATATTTCCTTATTTTTTCAATATCCTTGATTGTAATCAATCCCTTCAACCTGTATTTGTCATCGACAACCAGCAATTTTTCAATGCGGTGTTTGTGCAACAGCTTTTTGGATTCTTCAAGTGAAATGCTGGAGGAAACTGTGACCAGATTTTTCTTGGTCATGACCTTGGATACCGGCTGGTCAATATTTTCTTCGAAGCGTAAATCACGATTGGTAAGAATACCCACCAGTTTTCCTTTTTTTACCACCGGAACACCGGATATTGAATATTGATTCATTAACTCCAGCGCGTCTCTAACTTTCCTGTCGGGCTCGATTGTTATGGGATCAACAATCATGCCGCTTTCCGATTTTTTAACACGATCAACTTCAATAGCCTGACGCTCGATGCTCATATTTCTGTGAATTATTCCGATGCCCCCTTCCTGGGCCATGCAGATGGCTGTCCGTGATTCAGTGACAGTATCCATGGCCGCGGAAACGATGGGAATATTTAGCTGAATATTCTTTGTTAAAAAAGTTGATGTATCCACATCCCGCGGCAAAACATCCGAATCCGCCGGCAGCAGCAGGAGATCATCAAAAGTCAACGCATCTTTTACGACATCGTCAAGCATTATACCCTCCGTATTTATTGCATATTATTGATAAAATATTTTTTGTTATTCCACCTGATGAAGAAGCGATCTGTTTTTTCTTCCTGTTCGATGAATTCGGCCAGTTGATAATAGCTTTTTCGCGAGAAGCGGGCCGGGAATCTTCCGTCTTTGACCCGGCAGTACATGATATTAGCTCTTCCCACATATAAACTATTTAAGTTCAATTTTTCCATTGAATCATCGGTTAACTGGATGTAAACGCACTCTGCGGCATCCGCTTCTGTTCTGGTTTTGTAAACTGCCGATACAACAAAAACGGTATCTTCCACATCCAGATAGCAGCATTCTTCGCCCAGCGCGATCAGATACTTGCCGTCTTGATCAATCCTGATGTTTTTAAAGAAAATGTCCAATATTTCCTTGCGGAACATATGTGCCCCGCGGTAATACCAAATCCCTTCTTTGTCGATGCGAATATCACAACTATCCATTTTTTAACAGGGAACAGTTTCTACTGTCGAGGAAGATTGTCACAGGACCGTTATTAACAAGTGCGACTTTCATCATTGCCTGAAATTTTCCGCAAGCCAGCTTTTTTACTTTTGCGGCTCCCTCCCGGAGAAAGTATTCGTATAATTCATTGGCTTTATTGGGTTCTTCCGCCTGGACAAAAGAAGGGCGGCGGCCTTTTCTGCAATCACCCAGCAGCGTAAATTGGGAAATTACCATCATTTCACCGCCGATATCAAGCACAGAACGGTTCATCTTGCCTTGTTCATCTTCAAAAATGCGCAAATTGACAGCTTTGTCCAGAATATAATCGGCGTCGGATCTACAATCCCCTTTTTCTACACCCAACAATAATAGTATTCCTTCGTTAATCGAGGAAATTTCGTCGCCGTTGGTACTGACGTCCGCCTTGTCGACCCTCTGAATAACTGCCCGCATTGATGTTCTCACTTAGAATTATAATATGCTAGCAACAATTTGTTCCTGCTTCAAGTCATTTCTCCATGATAGATTATCTTTTCCGCTTGACGCAGGGGAGCTTTTTTCTTATTGTGTAAAACAAAAAAAGATTTTACGCAAACGCATTCAAAATTTAATAAAATTAATTTTTTGCATACCTATTCTTCAGGATAAAAAATATGAATAAGCGTTTTAACGATTTAATTCTTGCCGCCATTAAACAGAGAATTTCCGACCTGCACATTACCGGCGGATTTCCCCTGATTTTCCGCAGTG
>CAYYBK010000092.1:0-7625 GCA_964470015.1 uncultured Syntrophales bacterium | reverse complement strand
GCCGAGCTTCGTCGATTTCACCGCCGTCTCGATCGTGCCGTGGCCGGACATCATAATGACCAGGATATTAGGATAAGCCGTTTTGATCGCTTTGAGAGTTTCCAGCCCGTCGATGCCGGGAAGCCAGATATCAAGCAAAACAAGCTGCGGCATTTCGTTATCGGCTATTTTCAACGCATCCTCCCCGCTGCCGGCAACAAGCACCTGATAACCTTCGTCTTCTAAAATAGCGCGCAGCGACTGGCAGATGCTTTCTTCGTCATCGACCACAAGAATTGTTTCGTTCATAATTATTTTTTCACTTTACCCGTAATTTTATAATTTTTTCATAAATCCCGCCGCTAAATCACGATGCGGCAGCGGGGAAAAATCGCCGCCGAACCCTCCGGCAACGGCAAGATTAAGTATATTTTATATAAATTAAACTTCCGCCACAGGCAACTGAAAAGAAATGATTGTACCAGTGGGTTGATTGTCGGCAATAAGTACCTGACCGCGGTGATCCGAAATAATGGAACTGACAATCGCCAATCCCAACCCGGTACCCGATTTCTTCGTGGAAAAATAGGGATCAAACACCTTGCGCTTGTAACTTGCCGGCACCCCGGCTCCGTCATCAGCCACGGCTACGGTAACCTTGCGATGCTGCTCATCATAAGTTACCGTAATTCCGATTCTGCCTTCTTTTTTGTTGATCGCGGCAACCGCGTTATCGAGTAAATTAATCATTACTCTATTGATCTGCTCGGCATCAAGATTGAATTTCGGCAGCCCTTCGGCCGGCTTATAGTCAAAAACGATATCCTTATGAGCATCCTGAAAAAGGGCAACTGCATCGGCAACGACGGCATTCAGATCGTTCAATGCCGTTGTCGTTACAGGCATTCTGGCATAACGCGAGAATTCATTGACGAGATTTTTCAGTACTTCCACCTGATCGATAATGGTTTGGGTACATTCTTTAAATACAGACCCTTCTTCGCTCAGTTTATCCCCGTATTTACGCTGCAAGCGCTGCGCGGAAAGCTGAACCGGCGTAAGTGGATTCTTAATTTCATGCGCCATCCGGCGGGCAACTTCACGCCACGCGGCGGCGCGCTCAGCCTTCTGCAACTGCGTCAGATCTTCAAATACGACCACGACACCGGAGTCCGCGCCTTCTTCATCCCTGATCATCGTTATCGTCAGCAGCAGTGTCAGCGCTTTATCCTTGAACATAAGCTCCAGTTGCTTTTCCAGAGAGTTTTCGTTTTTTCCCCTCATCTCCTGCAAAAACTCCTCAACAAGAGACAAATGCTCCGGGATGAGCAGATTACGGTAATTCTGCCAGAGCAATTTTTCCGGTTTCAGATCAAGCATCTTCTCCGCAGCGCGGTTGATAATCGTTATCACACCATCCCTATCGGCGGAGATAATACCGGCCGATACGTTGCTCAACACCGTCTCCATATATTTGCGCCGCTGCTCCAAGCTGAGATTGGCCTGGATCAACCCGTCCTTGCTCTTCTTCAAATCTCTGGTCATCTGATTGAACGACTTTACCAGAACACCGATCTCGTCATCCGCTTCGATATCAATATGACTGTTCAAATCCCCCTGGGTAATTCTGTCGGTAGCTTCCGCCAGATTTTGAATCGGCCCGGTAATGCCTTTCGCCAGGGTAAGACCGAACCACGTCGCCAGAAAAATAATTACCAGGGTCACAATGGATAAAGTAACAATATAATTAAATTTGATCGGATTTTTCAGAAGCCTGATTTGGCCATATTGTTCATAAGCGTCGCCGATAATTCTTAATTTATCCACAAATCCTTTCGGAATGCTGTAGCTGATCGAAATCCGGCCGATCACCTCCGTCGGGACAGCATAGGAAAATACCGGTGCTACACCGATGACGGCATCACCCGCTTTGGTCGGCTGCACGGTTGATATTTCCTTGCCCAGATAAATATCTTCCAGCATTTTCGGATTCAAGATAATCGGACGCAGTTCCGGATGTTCGGCATCGCTAAAAACGAGATTTTCCTTCTGGAAATCAAAATAAGTCTCCACCATGCCCACTTTATAATTTTTTTGACGCTGGCGGATCAAATTCTTCAAATACTCCACTCTCTCGCGTTCATAGAGACGGTTTCTGGTGATGTCGGCGCTGATCTGGCGTGCATTGAACTTGGCCTGTTCCGCCGTTTGCTGGTAGTAAACCTGGGCCACTTCCAGAGAGCGCGTCAAGGCGTCTCCTATCTTAATATTGAACCAGAACTCGATGCTGTAAGTAAGGAAATTGATGGCAAATAAAAAAAGTAAAATCGTCGGAACCAGTGATAAACCTACAAAAGCGGCAACGAGTTTCGTCCTTAATTTGGAGCCGATGATACCGCGGCGATGTTCGTAAAATAATTTAACTACATTGCGAACAATTAGAAAAATCAAAAAGATAATTAGAATAACGTTAAGGCTGGTCAGCGCATAGACGAAATAATTGGCCGAAGCAGGCAAATTATCCTGGTGGGAATATTGTCCGGCGATGATGGTAAAAGCAACCGCCAGGATGCCCACAACCACGATGATTATCCGTTCACGGCGGCGTCTTTTCAATTCCTTGTTGTCGGTATTAATCTTCTCTTGCTGTTTTTTCATTACCGCATCAAATTAAGCCCGTCTTTTAATCCGGCCGCTTCTGTAAGGCCGCTCAGTAGGAAAAATTCTGCTTGTACCAGGCAGTTTCAAAATCCCAGAAAGAAACAAATAAAAATATGTATTCCATGTGCAAAGGCAAGCGGAATTTATCTATCTTAACTTTTACCTTGAGATAGTAATTGTTTCCCTTTACAAGTTTTTGCAGAGGCGCGACAATTATTCCGTTTAAATCAGACATGGCCTTTTGTGCGCTTTCAAAGTCGGGAAATATTACCGGTGTCCTGTCGCCATTGGTAAAAATACTGAATGTTTTTTTTATACTGTCATACTTGATGGTACGCTTGACTTCATAACTGTTTATTTTCTTATCCCAGAGGGAAGACCGGACTTGATAAACATCCATCAACAGCGTGAATACTGTCGGCACGCCGGCCAGAATAGCCGTCTCCATATCGGTTTTGAAGCCGTTCACCAACCGGGCATATAAAAGTACGTTTTCCTTATTATTGCTGATGATAATGTCTTTTATTTCCGGCTCAATGGCTTGCGGCGTGCCGGGAATGCCGAAAAAACAGGAAAAAACTAATAAAAAAATGAAAAACAAGCGGTCATACTGTTTTCTCGCTTTATTCATAAAACCTTTGTTTGCTGCAACAACGCGGAATGAATAAACTGATTTTTTATACTAGGGAACCTGATAATAAAAATCAAGACTAATTTGGATTAAGCCCGAATTGCATCAAGAATGCGAAAAGACGGGATTTTTAAAGAGGTGTGATTATCTGCAAAATCTTTCTGATCGAAGCGGCTCACTATCTCCCAGCAATCCTCTTGTAACATTAATTCTCTAAGCAAAAGATTATTTAAACGGTGTCCCGATTTATAAGCTACAAAATGCCCAATTATCGGCATTCCCAGCAAAAACAGATCACCGATGGCATCAAGTATCTTATGTTTGACAAATTCATCCGGGAACCGTAAACCTTCTTTATTGATGATCCTGCGGTCATCCAGAACAATAGCGTTCTTCAGAGAACCGCCAAGTGCTAATCCCTTTGCCTGCATATATTCAACTTCGCTTAAAAAACCGAAGGTCCGGGCGGCGCAAATCTCCCGTTCATATTTTTCATCGGAAAAGGTCATGCTGTATGACTGTCTGCCGATGGCTGCATGTTTAAAATCTATTTCATAAGTGATCTGAAACTCATTTGCGGGCAGCAAAGATGCGCTTCCGTCGCCTTCCTTCACGGATACCGGTTTTTTAATAACCAGTATTTTTTTTGTTTTGCCCTGAATCTGCGTACCCACTTCTTTTAACATTTTCACAAAAGGAAGGGCACTGCCGTCCATAATGGGAATTTCAAAGGAATCCAGTTCCACGACAGCATTATCGACCCCCATACCGCAAAAAGCAGAGAGAAGATGCTCGACGGTGGCAACAGTAACACCATTGACACCCAGCGTCGTCGCCAGCGTTGTATCGGAAACATTATTGAATCCGGCGGGAACCGGACATGCATCGGATAAATCATTGCGCTTAAATAAAATACCGGTGTCCACTACCGCCGGTTTAATGTGCATATTGACTTTCCGGCCGGTGTGTAGCCCTATACTGGAGCAAATTATTTCTTTTTTTAAGGTTCGCTGTAAATGCATAATTTAGCAACCAATGAAGATGATGATTTAACTTGCCAAGCAATATTCGCACCATAACATCAA
Organism: uncultured Syntrophales bacterium; assembly: GCA_964470015.1. Taxonomy (GTDB): domain Bacteria; phylum Desulfobacterota; class Syntrophia; order Syntrophales; family Smithellaceae; genus MVRV01. The sequence continues at coordinate 3,269 of CAYYBK010000092.1, read as the reverse complement.
ACAATTTTAATAAAAAATAAGCCGCTATAATCATTGCCGAATTATAGTTTTTGAACGCGCAGTTTTTAGAAACATTTGGTTTCTGTGGTGAAAAAGCCACAATTACATAAAGAAAGTGAGTTGAGAAGGAATGAATACTCCGGGATAGGAAATTTTCCGGCGGATTAAAAGTCTGGCGGCTTGCTTTCCTGCCGCCGGGCTTATATCCCGGCGACAGGAAAAATTTTCTAAATTTACTATTTCAACTAAACAACGCTAAATTTGTTTTTTTACACCATGTTTTTCATCGGCTAAACTCATTTCACCACCAGCGTCGGCAACCAGGTTACCGTCTGGGGAAATATCGTACAAAGAGCCAATCCGAGAAACATCAGAACGACATAAGGAATGATGCCTTTATAGATGTCAATCGTTTCTACTCCCTTTACTGCAATCCCCCGCAAATAAAACAGGGCATAGCCGAATGGCGGCGTCAGGAAAGAGGTCTGAAGATTTACAGCAATAATTACAACAAACCAAATTTTGTCGAAGCCGAGTTTGGCCGCAATCGGCAGAAACAATGGGAAACAAATAAGGACGATGCCCAGCCAATCGATAAACATTCCCAGGATGAATACGATTATCATCATAATGGTGAAAGTTCCCCATTTACCGAATCCCATCCCCAAAACAAAATTTGTAACCACATCGCCGCCGCCATTGCCCAGAAAAACTCCCGTAAAACAGGTGGCTCCCACCAGCACGATGAGCACCATGGTGGATGTTCTGGCTGTTTTTACGATCGCCTGTTGCAGATTGTTCCAGGAGAATTTACCGTAGGCCACAACCATCAAGAACGCAAGAAAAGCTCCGCCGCCGGATGCTTCGGTTGGTGTCGCAATACCGGCAAATAAAGTTCCCAAAACTCCCAGGATGAGTATTGCCGGAGGAACCAACGATTTCAGAACCATCATGGCAATTTGTTTTTTCGTAACCTTGGACAATTCCTCTTGGCTGATCGGAGGCCCCAATTCAGGATTATTGAAGCATCTGATCGCAATGTAGGCCGTATACAAGGCAGCCAGAATGAGGCCGGGAATAACCGCGCCGGCAAACAGCTGCCCCACGGACAAAGATGCCTCGCTGGCCATGACGACGAGCATTATACTGGGCGGAATCAGGATACCCAGCGTGCCGCCGGCGCAAATTGCGCCGCAGGTCATCTGCTTATCGTAGCCATAGCGCATCATCATCGGCAAAGCCAAAAGGCCCATGGCCACGACCGACGCGCCGATAACTCCCGTACAGGCTGCAAATACGGTACAGACAAGAATAACTGCAATACCGATACCACCGCGCAAAGGCCCGAGCATATAGCGCATGGCGTCAAAGAGAGCTTCCGTAACGCCCGACTGATCCAGAAACTGCGCCATAAAGATGAAAAGAGGAATGGCCAGCAGAACATAGTTATCCATGGTTCCGAAAATTCTATTCGGGAAAAGTGAATAAATATCTGGTCCCCAACTGCCGATCAATCCGAAAATAACCCCCAGGCCGCCTAAAACAAAAGCCAGCGGGTGCCCCGAAAAGAGACCGATAAAGAGGCCGATAAACATCAAGATGACTAACCATTCCGGTGATATTCCTAGCATGATGTTTTACCTCCCTTCAGAAAAGCTATTTTTTTGACGACCTGAGCCACTCCCTGCAAGAATAAAAGGACAAAGGCCACAAAAATTACCGTCTTTATCGGAAAAACAGGACCGCCCCAGACACTCATGCTGGTTTCCTTAATCGACCAGGCTTTGGCGGCAAAAAGATATCCCTCCCATATGCATATTATGGTGAAGGGAAAAAAGAAAACGAAATAAGCGAGAATATCGATGATCGCCCGCTTCTTTTCCGAAAGATAATAGGTAACTACATCAATGGATACATGCGATCCATAGAGCAAGCCATAGCCGGCAATAATCATGAAATAAAAACCGAAGATCTGAGTTGTTACTTCAAATCCCCAGATACTCGGGCTGTTAAAGACCACCCGTTCAATAACTTCCAGAACCGCAAGCAGGGTGAGAACGATAATCGCCCAGCTGAAGATTCTTCCTATCCACTCATTTAAGACGTCTATACACTTAATAATCTTCATTCTACATACTCCTTTTTTGAAAAGACCACCAACAGCACAACAAAACAAAATTAAAGAAGGAGAAGTTTCTGTTTCTGCCCAAAGAATTATTCTACGCGTTTATTTTTCCATCACCAAACGATAATGCCCTTCAACATCTCCCGCCTGCAAACAACCAAGCAGAATATTTCGCTTTTGCGAAATCAGGCATAAGCATATCCCGGGAAGGGATGTGTGCATTCCCCCTTCCCGGGAATCTTACCACTGGTGTGACACCGCAATTATTTGATGTATGACTTTATTGCCTTCATATCCGGAGATGTTATATTCCGGCCAAAAGTAAAGGGCGCGGAAATGGAACGCCACTGGGCGATATCTTCAAAATACTTATACTGCGAGTAGGCAATCTTGGCAAAAAGCGGATTCTCCTTGCAGGAGTCCATGGTATGTTTGTAAACCAGTTTTTCAATTGCAGTTATATCTGCTTCGCTCAGCTTCGTAATTTTAACGCCTTTATCCAAAAACTTCTTCGTGGCACCTATGTTCTGGTACTCCAGAAAGGTATAGGACCACATTAAATTGGCCATGGCTGCCGTCTTCAGCATTTCCTTGCGTTCCGCCGGCAGTTTGTCCCATACTTTTTTATTGATCAGCACGCTCATCATGGCACCGGGTGCATGCCAGGAGGGGGTAGCCCAGTATTTGCTGATTTCCTGGAGTCCCATCATCGCATCGACACTCGGGATATTGTATTCGCACGCGTCAATGACGCCCTTTTCCAGGGCCTGATAAACTTCCGATCCGGCCAGGTTGACCTGTACGGCACCCATATCCTTGAGAATCTTACCCTGTAATTTTCCACCCATTCTGATTTTCATTCCCTTGAGATCTTTCAGGGAGTTAATGGGTTTATTGCTCCTGATTCCGGATTCCGATCCGATTACACCGAAAGGCAGCGCAACCAGGCCGAATTTCCCGTATGTTTCCTGAATAAGATCAAATCCGCCGCCCTGATAGATCCAGAGCATATAGTCGGTCGCGGTCATGCCCATCGGCTGCGTGCCAATAAGATTAAAGGATTCATCTTTCCCCGGCCAGTAGCCGCCCCAGTCGCCGCCCATATCGAGCGTGCCTTTGGCCACTGCCCAAGGGGGGTGTGAGG
>CAYYBK010000091.1:0-7689 GCA_964470015.1 uncultured Syntrophales bacterium | reverse complement strand
TCCGGTATTGATAAAAGTCGCTTTTATTTTTCTGCTGGTGGGATACGGAACGAAGGCAGGCCTCGCGCCGATGCACAGCTGGCTTCCCGACGCCCACAGCCAGGCGCCGGCGCCGGTTTCCGCCATCTTCTCCGGTTTCATGCTCAATGCCGCTCTTTACTGTATTATGCGCTATGTGCCGATTGTCGAACCGGCCACGGGTAATACATCCTGGGGCCTCCACCTCATTGCCGGACTGGGCCTTATGTCCATAATCATTGCCGCCGTCTTCATTTTATTTCAGACCGATTTGAAGCGGCTTTTAGCCTACCATAGCATCGAACATCTGGGCATTATCGCCCTCGGACTGGGGCTGGGCGGTCTGGGAACTTTTGCGGCGCTTTTCCATACATTCAACCATTCACTCTGCAAAACGCTTTCTTTTTTCGCCGCCGGCCGCCTTGGACAGATATTCGGCAGCCAGGATATGGAAAAGATGTCCGGCTCCCTGCAGGTATCGCCGGTATGGGGAACAGGAATTTTCTGCAGTATTCTGGCCCTCATCGGCATTGCGCCATTTGCCCTGTTCATGAGTGAATTCCAGTTGCTCAAGGCGGCCGTGGACAACAAGGCCATAATATCGCTTGTCCTTTTTCTGCTCGGCGCCGGTGTTGTTTTCGTGGGCGCGCTGGGGCACGCCATTCCTCTGGCCTGGGGCAAACCGCACCAGGCACGGCAACGGATCCGCACCGGTACTGTTGAGTTCATGCTGGTCTTTGCGCCTCTGGCCGTTCTGCTTCTCCTCGGGTTGTGGATGCCGGAGACGGTGTCCAATGCGTTAAACACCGCCGCCGATATCATCAGACATAAAGGCGGCACGGCAGTGTCGCTGATGGAGGCAAAACAATGAGCCTTCCGCCCTTTAAAACGCTGCGCAACTGTCAAACGGTAGAGTTGGAGAGCATTCCTCTTGTCGCCGCGGCCGATTTCCGCGCTGCAATAGTCGGTGCTGTGGAAGACGGCTCCAGAATCTGCGCTCTTTTCGGCGCACCGGCCAGGCGCTCCGGCCTGGCACCGGAAACCGCCTTAACTGAGGCGGCGGAGTCCGCGGCAATACGTCTTTTTGCAGTGCTGGCCGACGACCATCGGGGCATACTGTCGGTTATGGCGACGGACGTCCGCGATGCATACCCGGCGCTGACCCCGGACTGTCCGCAGGCGCACTGGTTTGAGCGGGAGATATACGAGCAATGGGCAATCAAGCCGGAAGGGCACCCCTGGCTCAAACCAATTCGCTTCCATGAAAGCTACGCCAAAAAAGCGGATTCTTCCCGCAGGAGCTGCGTGCCGATCGGCATCACCGATTTTTTCCGTCTGGAAGGCGCGGAAATTCATGACGTCGCCGTCGGACCGGTTCACGCCGGCATAATCGAACCCGGTCACTTCCGTTTTGAGTGCCACGGTGAAAACGTTTATCATCTGGAAATATCGCTGGGCTATCAGCATCGCGGCGTGGAGCCGGCGCTGGTTGGCGGCCCGGACAGACGGACGTTGCATTATATGGAAACTCTCGCCGGCGATACAACGATCGGCCACGCCACCGCTTATGCCCATGTGCTGGAAACGCTGACGGGAACAGCAGTAAGCCCGCGCGCCCTGACGATTCGCGGTATCGCTCTGGAGCTGGAAAGGCTTGCCAACCATGTAGGGGATCTGGGCGCACTGGCCGCGGATGTCGGCTATCTGCCCACCGCTTCCTTTTGCGGCCGCCTGCGCGGTGATTTCCTGAATATGACTGCGCTTCTTTGCGGCAGTCGCTTCGGCCGAGGTCTTGTCACACCCGGCGGGGTTGAATTTGATCTTGACAATAATTTAATCGCAGAACTGCAAAACCGTATTTCTGTCGCTTTTAAAGAAACTGCGGCGGCGGTTAATCTGCTCTGGGACTCCCCCTCGGTGCTGGCCCGCTTTGAAAATACCGGGATTATTTCCGCGGACGCAGTGGAAGACCTCGGCCTCGTCGGTCCGGCAGCCAGAGCATGCGATGTTGTGCGCGACGCCCGCTATGATTTGCCATCCGGTATTTTCCGCTTCGTCCAGATACCTGTTTCCACCTGGAGCACCGGCGACGTTTTTGCCCGTGCTTATGTGCGGTGGATGGAGATTCAGCGGTCCGTAGATTTCATAAAAAGCCAGCTGGCGGTTCTCCCGGAAGGCCAAACGATAGCGGATATTGCCGCTCCGGCCCCAAACAGTTTAGCCGTTTCCATTGTCGAGGGATGGCGCGGTGAAATCTGCCATGTTGCCATAACCGACGGTGATGGCCGTTTCCGTCATTATAAAATCATCGACCCGTCCTTCCACAACTGGATGGGTCTTGCCCTGGCGCTGCGGAACCAGCAGATTTCCGATTTTCCGCTTTGTAATAAGAGTTTTAATCTTTCATACTGCGGTCATGACCTGTGAGATATTATTATGATCAAGGAATTATTTGTTTCTTTAAAGCAAGGACATCGAACGGTTGATTACCCGCGGACCGCTCCGGTTCTGCCGGACCGTTTCCGGGGCATGCCTGTTGCCGATCCGGCAAAATGCCCCGGCGGCTGCCGCCTTTGCGTGGAAAGCTGCCCGACCGGCGCACTTACGGAGGGGCTGACCTTTGATCTGGGACGCTGTCTGTTCTGCGGCAAGTGCCGGCAGTCCTGTCCGCAAGGAGTAATCGGATTTTCCCGGGAATACCGGATGGCGGCGCGGCAAAGAAACGATTTGATTATAAAAAACTCTTCCTTAAAATTGATCGAATCGCTGGATAAGGAAAGCAAACGGATCTTCGGCCGCTCGCTGAAACTGCGCCAGGTCAGCGCCGGCGGATGCAATGCCTGTGAAGCGGACACCAATGTTTTAAATACGCTGGTCTATGATCTGGGCAAATTCGGCGTGCAATTCGTTGCGTCGCCGCGTCACGCCGACGGCCTTCTGATTACCGGACCGGTTTCCCGGAATATGAGCTTGGCCCTGGAAAAAACCTATGCGGCAGTCCCCGCTCCCAAGCTGGTCATTGCCACGGGAGCCTGCGCCGTTTCCGGCGGCCCTTATATCGGCCACCCCGAGGTTCTAAACGGCGCCGCCGGCGTGGTTCCGGTTGATTTATTCATTCCCGGTTGTCCTCCTCACCCCTGGACAATACTCGACGGTATTTTGCGGCTTTTAGGACGGCTTTAGTTTCAGGGAAATTTTCACGGATTGTCGCGCTTTGTTTCTTCCCGCTTCAAGAGCTCCCGCCAGACGTTCCCGACTATTTCCTCCGTTGCGGGAAAAGTGCCCCGGTTATCGATGACGATATCGGCCAGTTTTATTTTTTCACCAATAGGCATCTGGCTGTTCAATCTTTTTTGAGCTTCTTCCTGCGTCAGGCCGCTGCGCGCCATTAGCCGCTGAATCTGCTCCTCGGGCGAAATTAAAACCAGCAGAGTCAAATCGAAAAGATACTGCAGTTTTTCTTCAAACATCAGCGGAACATCGGACAGAACGACCGCGTGCACATTCTTTTCGCGTATTTCCTTCACTCTCTTGTGCCATTCCCGCAGAACATAAGGGTGAACGATTTTATTCAGCACCTTCAGCTTCGCGTTGTCGCCGAAGACAATGCGTCCCAGCTTCTCCCTGTTTATCCTGTTGTCGGCGTTCAGTATCTCCGTACCGAAAGAATCGACTATTTCCTTCCACGCCGGCTTTTCCGGTTCCTGCAGCTCGTGCGTAATCTTGTCCATATCGAGCAGACATGCACCGTGCCGGACCAGCATATTCGCGACAGTTGATTTTCCGCAGGCGATCCCGCCCGTTAATCCTACATTTAACATGGCTTTGTATTCAAATTGTAAATGATCCGCAATCCGTCCAGAGTGAGCATGTCTTCGATGTCGTCGATACTTTTCGTTTCCGCTGCCACCACTCTGGCCAATCCTCCGGTAGCGATGACCAGCGGGTTTGATTTGACTTCCGCCTTCATCCGCCCCACAATTCCGTCAACCAGGCCGGCATAGCCAAACATAATGCCCGCCTGAATGGCGCTTATCGTATCCTTGGTGATGGCCGTTTTCGGTTTGCTCAGCTCCACCCGCGGCAGTTTGGCCGCTCGCTTGAAAAGGGCCTCGCTGGAAATCATGATGCCCGGCGCGATGCAGCCCCCCATATATTCCCCTTTGGGCGAAACATAATCAAATGTCGTCGCCGTTCCGAAATCGACAATCACCAGATCGCGCCGGTATTTGATGTACCCGGCAACGGCATTGACAATTCTGTCGGCTCCGACCTCTTTGGGATTGTCATAATAAATCGGCATGCCCGTTTTTATTCCCGGCCCGACGATCAGCGGCTTCAGATTAAAATATTTAATGCAGAGCGGTTCAAGAATGTTGATCATCGGCGGCACGACGCAGGAGATGATGATGCCGGTAATCGCTTTTATTTCCTCGGTTTTAATCCGGCTCGATTTGTACAGGTTGTAAATAAGCATGCCGTACTCATCAACGGTGTGATCGATGACCGTACGAATGCGCCAGTCATGCACCAGCTGATCGCCGTCATACAAGCCCAGCACCGTATTTGTATTGCCGACATCAATCACCAGCAGCATATTTTCACTCCTTCGAAACCAGCTATTATTCCTTACCTCGCGGCAAAACTACTGCGCCTCGCAGACATGCCCTTAATTATTTTACTATCGTTGCATCTCCTGCTGAAATTCTCAGCTCTTCGTTTTTTGCCGTCAGAACCAGCAGGGAACCGTCATCGGCCAGGTCCAAAGCCTTCCCGGTTGTTTTTTCATTCAGAAACATCACCTGAACATCCCGGCCGATCATCGGCGCCAGCTGCCGCCATCTTTCCCTGACGGCGGGAAAGCCGTTTTGCAGTAGTTTTTTATACCATTTTGCCAGATTTTCATACAAGCTAATTATTAAATCCAGCCTGGATATTTTTCCGCAGGCATGGGCGGCAAGCGAAGTGGCCAGATGACGGAAATCCTCCGGGAACTGCGCTATTTCACTGTTGACGTTAATCCCGATGCCCAAAACAACAAAATCAACGGCACTGCCGGATAATTTCAGCTGTGCCAGAATACCGCAGACCTTTTTTCCGCCGATCAGGACATCGTTCGGCCACTTGAGTTCCACCCGGCCCGGTAAGTAAGGCAGCAGCGAATCCGCTACGGCGACACCCGCAGCAAGAGATATCTGCGGTGCCGCTTCCGCCGCAATTTGCGGACGCATGATCAGCGAGGTGTAAATATTGGACCCGGCTGGTGAATGCCAGTTACGGCAGAGACGCCCTTTGCCGCCGGTTTGAGTTTCCGCGATGACGGCAGTCCCCTCCGGTGCGCCCTCCATGCCTAGCCGGTAAGCTTCGTCATTAGTCGATCCCGTTTGCGGATAATAATAAAGGCGATGACCGAAAAATTTACCGGCCAGCCTTTTTTGCAATATATCACCGTCCCAATCCATATTGCCGCAGATTTATAACCATCAGAGGAATTGTTCAAGTTGTTTTTGCGGAATATTCAAATCCATATTTCGTGCAATATCCGTTTGATTCTTTATTGAAACTATATTATTTTAAAAATTACTGAGGCGGCGGGACAGCGTATTAGCTTAACTTTCGCATTTCATCTTCCCCGGGAATTTATCCGGAACAAGCAACCGGCGATTTTACCGGAGCGGTGTCAGGTAAACCAATATTTTCTCGTCGGACGCAAAAAACCGATTAACGACGCACAAGAGGAAGAAGCTTAATGGTCAATCGGGAATTTGATGCGGAGCAGTTTGTAGCGGCGGCGGGTGACGCAATCATCGCCGCCGATGCCGAAGGTCTGATTGTCTTCTGGAATGCCGCCGCGGAGCGTATTTTCGGCTATACAAAGAGCGAGGCGCTCCGCAATCCGCTCGATCTGATTATTCCGGAGCGCTTACGCAACAGGCACTGGGAAGGGTACCGGAAGGTAATGCAGTCCGGACGAACCCGATATGGCAGCGAAGTGCTGCGCGTGCCGGCCGTCCACAAAGACGGTCGTGATCTTTCCATTGCCTTCACCGTCACCCTTATCCTAGCGCCGGATGGACATGTCCGCTCCGTCGTCGCAATCATTCGTGACGAAACAAAACGCTGGCAGGAAGAGCGCGCCCTGCGCCAACGCCTGGCCGCCTTGACAGAAAAAACAACCTGATTCCCGCACCGGCGCAAATGATTTCCCCCGGTGCACATTGATATAATTTTTACAATTCTTAAGTGTCCGGATTAACTGACAATCATTTTTAATTGCCGAGATTATTCCGCACGCGGCGATTGTTTCTGTGGCGTTTGTTTCTTGACAGAACCGCCTCCGTGCCGGTAAAATTGCAGCCGTTTCAGCAAGACCATATCATCTGAATATGGCGGCGTCCTTCAGTTGTCCGGAATAAGCTGCATGATCCGGATCTTCATTTTTTAACCCGTCAACCAGGGAGGTGAAAAATCATGGATGTACTGCGGAAGAAGACCTGGTCTCCTTACTGCGCCGGCGCGCTGGCCGGAGTTCTGCTGGTACTGTCCGTCTTTATCACCGGGAAATACTTCGGCGCTTCGACAACTTTCGTGCGCACGGCCGGTTTCGTCGAACAAACCGTCGCCCCGGATAAAGTATCTTCGATGCCGTATTTCCTGAAGGAGAAGGTGATCATCGACTGGCAGTTCCTGTTTGTCGCCGGAGTTCTTGTGGGAGCCCTGGCGGCAGCTTCGCTTGCGAAGGAAATTAAGGCGGTGGCAATACCGCCGCTTTGGGAGAGACGCTTTGGCGTATCCCGCGCCCGTCGCTGGACGGCCGCTTTTTTGGGAGGGCTGATCCTGATGTTCGGCGCGCGGCTCGCCGATGGCTGACCCAGCGGCCATGGACTGAGCGGTCTTGCTCAGGTAGCAATCAGCGGTTACGTATCTTTAATTTGTTTTTTCCTGGCCGGAATAATCATGGCAAGGATCATCTACGGAGGAGGAAACAGCCATGAATGAACTGCTTGCAGGAGCCATTACGGGATTTCTCTTCGGATTCGTCATGCAGAAAGCGCAGGTAATCCGCTACGACCGGCAGCTTGGGGCGATGCTCCTCCGCGACATGGCGATCGTCAAATTCATGCTGACAACAATTCTTGTGGCCATGGTGGGAATTTATCTGCTTTACGATTTCGGCTTTGTTAAACTTTCCATCAAACCGTTAATCCTCGGCGGCAACGTGCTGGGCGGACTGATTTTCGGCATCGGCTGGGCCATCGTGGGATATTGCCCCGCTACCGCCATGGGCGCGCTGGGAGAGGGGCGCTACGACAGCCTTTTCGGTTTGCTGGGTATGATTCTGGGTGCCGGTTTATACGCCGAAGTCTATCCCCTCATGAAAGAGACGGTCCTGACCTGGGGCAATTTCGGAAAGGTTACGCTTCCCTCGGCCCTCGGGATTAATCACTGGATCATCATCATAATTATCGCGGTTTTATTTATCCTTCTTTTCCGCTGGTTTGAAAAGAAGGGCGTTTGACAAACGACAGATGCACCCCGTTCAGCGCACGGCACCGCAAGGCGGCCGTGCCGGCGGGGTGTATCCGTTATCACCATAGCCCTCCGTTTTTTATCAGGAAGCGGCTGATTTATTCTTGCAGATCCGGAAATCTTCTTGACAGCTGTTTTTCA
>CAYYBK010000090.1:0-7726 GCA_964470015.1 uncultured Syntrophales bacterium | reverse complement strand
GAGAGGGAATTGGCCGCCATACTTGCCAACATAAAAAATCAACCTTCCATCGTTGTGACGGATTCCCAGGCGATTCTGAAAGTTACCGCCGACGTTCCCCGGAATATTCCCGTAACGACTTTTTCCATCTTATTTGCCCGACAGAAAGCGGATTTGCCCGTTATGGCGGCGGGCGCAGCGGCAATCGACCGTCTGGAGCCGGGCGACCGCGTGATGATTGCCGAAGCGTGCTCCCACCATGCGCTGGAAGACGATATCGGCCGGGTTAAAATTCCCCGCTGGCTGCGCCAGTACGTCGGCGGCGATCTGCAAATAGACACGGCCTGCGGCCGCGACTATCCCGACAACCTGAAAGACTACAAACTGATTATACACTGCGGAGCATGTATGCTTAACCGGCGGGAAATGCTCACCCGGCTGCGCAAAGCACAGGAAGCCGGTATTCCGGTTACTAATTACGGCGTGGCCATTTCTTTTCTGCAGGGGGTGATCCGCCGCAGCCTGGAACCGTTCCCCGCGGCATTGGCCGCCTTCGAAAAGCAGCTACAAAATCAATAGCAAACAGCCGGGGCGCAGCTGTTAATAATCCGCCGGCGGCATTTTTTCTTTTCCCTCCGAGGTCTTATTGCTTTGCCGCAGATGATCCGCCGGTCTGCTCCGGCTTTTCCTGCGACATTCGTATCCTGCAGCAAAGATAAGAAGAATAAGCGTTGACAAAATTGTTTGATTCAAGCTATGAAAGAGTCAAACTTGTTTACCTGAGAGGGAGGGATTTCTGATCTTAAGGGAAGTATGAAGTCTTTAATGCAAAGGTTTGATTCTTCCGGATCAAACCTTTTTTATTGCGGAGATGCAGCATGGAAAAACGTATCGGGACAATTACCGTTATCGTAACGAACAGGGAAAATCAGTCTCAAAATGTAAATAAAATCCTGAGCGAATACGGCGAGTCAATCATCGGACGCATGGGAATTCCCTATCCGCCCAAAGGGCTCCATATAATTTCCCTGATTGTCCATGCTTCCACGGATGAGATCGGCGCCCTGACCGGAAAACTTGGCGCCTTGCAAGGCATTCAGGTTAAATCTGTTTTTACTAAAGCATAAGGATGATAAAAATGATTAAGGATTTTATTGACGACAACCATATTGAAAGTATTCTGCAGCGGGCCAAAAATCCGGACCAGCTCCGGGTGCGTGAGATTATCGCCAAAGCTCACGAACTCAAAGGTCTTACGCCGGAAGAAGTCGCCGTCCTGCTGCAGACGGAGGACGACGAACTCATCGGAGCAATCCTCCAGGCGGCACACAAAATCAAGGAAGACATTTACGGCAACCGCCTGGTTTTATTCGCACCGCTTTACATCGCCAATCACTGCGCCAACAACTGCCTTTATTGCGGTTTCCGCCGCGACAACAAGGACATCAACCGCGTCGCGCTGACGATGGATCAGATCGCCAACGAAGTAAAAGTCCTGGAACGCGAGGGGCACAAGCGTCTTTTGATGCTTTGCGGCGAGCATCCCAACCGTTCCAGCCTTGAATATTTCATGGAGGCTATTGCACTGGCTTATTCCATTAAAACTGAAAAAGGCGGAGAGATAAGGCGGATCAACGTGGAAATAGCCCCGCTCGAAGTGGATGAATACAAGGAGCTGAAGAAAACGGGCATCGGCACCTGTGTTCTGTTTCAGGAAACCTATCACCACGAAACATACAAGGTTATGCATCCGAGCGGACCGAAGAAAGATTTCGGCCGGCGGCTGACCGCCATGCACCGCGCCCAGGAAGGCGGCATCAATGACGTCGGCATCGGAGCGCTCTTCGGGCTTTACGATTACAAATATGAGGTTCTGGGACTGCTTCTCCACGCCCTGCAGCTGGAGAAGGACTGCGGCGTCGGACCGCATACCATCTCCGTACCACGGCTGGAACCGGCCTTTAACGCCCCGGCCGCCATCGCGCCGCCGCATCCGGTGAGCGATCACGACTTCAAGAAAATAGTAGCCGTGATCAGAATGGCCGTCCCTTACACGGGAATGATATTAAGCACAAGGGAGAATCCTGCATTGCGGTCGGAGGTTTTTGCTTACGGCATCTCCCAGATCAGCGCCGGTTCGCGGACCAATCCCGGCGGCTATCAGGACGACTCCAGCGACCGTTTCCGCGCCGCACAATTCAACCTGGGGGATACCCGCACACTGGACGAAGTAATTCTGGACATCACCCAACACGGGCACATTCCCAGCTTCTGCACAGCCTGTTACCGTTTGGGGCGCACCGGTCAGGATTTCATGGATCTGGCCAAGCCGGGTCTGATTCAGAAGTTCTGTCAAACCAATGCGCTGTTCACTTTCAAGGAATATCTGATGGACTATGCCAGTCCGCAGACACGCGCCGCTGGTAATAAACTGATTGAAGAAATGCTGACGAAGTCCTTTAAGACAAAAAGGAAAAAAATGGTCACCGACCGCCTGCAAAATATCGAGGACGGCCAGCGCGATGTCTTTATCTAATTTGGGCGAAAATCTTCTGGAAAAAGCGGAGACGGGCGGCATTTTATCCCGGGGAGACATTGCCAAAATCCTCCGGCTGCCGGGTGATTACTCACCCGATATTTTTGCCGCCGCCGACCGCGTCCGGAAAAACGAAGTGGGCGATGAAATTTTCCTGCGCGGCATCATCGAATTTTCCAATCACTGCGGACGCAACTGCCTTTATTGCGGCCTGCGGCAAAGTAACAGAAAACTCAAGCGCTACCGGATGTCCGCCGATGAAATTGTCGCCGCCGCCGCCAAAATAAGAAAAATGAACATCGCTACGGTTGTACTTCAGTCCGGCGAAGATTCATTTTTTACGCAGGAAAAGATCTGCCGCCTGATTGAACGCATCAGAAAAGAGACCGGGGCGATAATCACTTTGTCCGTCGGTGAAAGGGATTTTGCCGATTACCGGGCCTTTCAGGAAGCGGGCGCAAACCGCTACCTGTTGAAGCATGAAACGGCATCAGCCGAAATTTATACCTACCTGCGCCCCGGCTGCAAGCTGGAGAACCGGCTGCAATGTCTGCGCGCACTGAAAAAAATAGGTTTTGAAACGGGAACAGGCAACATGGTCGGCCTGCCGGGTCAAACCCCCGATATCCTGGCTGATGATCTGCTTTTAATGAAAGATATGGACGCCGACATGCTGGGTATCGGACCATTCATCGCCCATCCCGATACACCGCTGGCCAGGATAGAAAATGACGCGCTGGAGATGACCCTGCGCACGATCGCCTTAGCCCGTCTGCTGACCCGCAATACGAATATTCCGGCAACAACGGCGCTGGGGACCATGCATGCAACGGGACGCCTGCAGGCGCTGCGGGCGGGCGCCAATGTTGTCATGCCCGATTTTACGCCGGCCGCCTACAAAAGCCTTTACGATATTTACCCTGGTAAGACTGCTGCCGGATCAGCAGCGGAAATCATGGCCGCACTGGAAAAAGATTTCGCCAAGCTCGGCCGGACGCTCCTCTTCTCGCCCGGTTACCGGCAGAACAAATTAGCTTCCTGACCAGCAGGCCATGCACAGCGTAGCGTCTTCTTTTAAATATATCCGCGATTACCTGCTCTTCAGCCGGTAAAAACGCTTCGCGAGCGTTTTCCCGTCCTTAATTCCATCAAGCCTGCTGCCGATTGCCCCATCGAGCTGCCGCAGCCGGTCGTCGGGGTGCGGGTGGGTCTTGAACAGCAGGGACACGCTGTCGTCATCCTTAGCGGTTTGCCCGATCGCCTGCAGAACTTCCGGCAGGCCGTAAGGTTCGTAACCGGATCGCACTGTAAGCGTCACGCCCATCCGGTCCGCTTCAAATTCGGCGCTTTTGTCCAGGCTGCGGGCGCAGATTTCCGCTCCGCTGCCGATTATTTTCTGGATCAACTGCTCGTTTTTGCCCAGCTGCTTGCCGAGAAAGTCCGCCCCCAAATCCAAAAGCTGCGTTTTCTGCATAATTTTCAGATGGTGGCTCCGCACAACGTGGGCTATTTCATGCGCCAAAACACCGGCGAGCTGGGCTTCATTTTCCAGCCGCCGATAGAGACCTTTCGTGACAATGACATACCCGCCGGGAGCGGCAAAGGCATTGATGCCCTCAGTTTCGATGACACCGAAGTGCCAGGGAAGATCACTGCGCTCACTCTGGTTGGCGACCCAGCGCCCGACCTGATTTACATATTTCTGCAGGGCGGCATCGTTTACCAGCGGAGCGGCGCCCAGCAGATTACCCGTGATTTCCCTTCCCAGCTGAATCTCCTCCGTCCGTGAAGGCGCCTGCAAATTGAACGCTTTTTTACTCTGGCGGCCGGCCTGGTCGGGCGCATTTTCCTTATTTTCCCCCCCGGCGGTCGTACTTTTAATCACATCCCCCAACACCTTGCCGAAATCCGCGGCATGCGCAGATGGCAGGAATGAAGACAGCGCGAAAGCAAGGATAAGATAAACCATCCGCATTATTTTTCTCCTTCCTGTCCGGCCTCCGGCAGGTAGTCGAATTGCACCGCCTGCAAACCGCCTTCATGGGCAAACCGCCGCCCCTGCTGGACTGTTTGCGTATAGCTTTCCATTTTTTTCACTGCGGATTCATTGTACCGTGCGTTTTTCAGCTCTTCCTCATTCAGTCCGCGCACGCCGGTCGTGGCCACGACTTTACCGGTGCCGGCACGACCGCTTGCCACATCAAGCACTCCTTTGATCGCGCTGCCGCTTTGGGCGGTTCCGCGTTTGACCGACAAGAGCCGCGTCCAGCCCTCGGCAGCAGCCGTTTTGACATGCAGCCAGGCGCCTTTTTTACCGATAATTTCCAGTTTTTCACCCCGTTGCAAATCACCCGTTTTCTCCGCATCACTATAAGGCTCCGCCCGGAGAATATCGTCTTTCAGGGCATTGCCTTTTTCCGCCGCCGACGCGACCGCGGGAAGAAATAATAAAAACAACAAAAGCAGCCAAAACCTGCATGCGTTCATCATCGTCTCCTTTATCCATTCTGTCCGCTGTGCTCCAATTTAATGACGGCCTGGGCAAGCAGGCTGCGCCATTGATTGGCCAGCGGCATTCCGGCCGCCAATCCGCCTTCGTGCCGCGTGCAGCGAATTTTAGTATTGCCGGGCAAACCCATATCCAGCAAAATAGCCGGCAATTGCGCGACAAGTTGTTCGGCATCAAGCCCGGCCTGCTGGGCATACTTTTCCTCTTTCCCGGTATATGTCCAGCACACGACAACCATATCGCCGAAAAGCCCCCAGATGCCGCTTTGCAGTCCCTTTAGGACATCGACGGTATTCGGCGTCCGCGAGGCTAGTTCGATTTTTCTTTTCAATTTCCTGAGCAGGGAATCGCCCAGTGGTTCCGCGCTTTCCACAAGAATCGGCATGAGCAGAACCCGTGCGCCGCCCTCTTCCATCTTCACGCCGAAAGCCAGCCAGCGCTGCAGCGCCAGGTCGTTGGCGAGCGCGTAAACCTTAGCGACACTGAAATAGGCAATCGCCCAGATAACCGGACCGCTGAGATCAAGATAGGTATTGGTAACGTTAATAATGACATAGGAAACCACCAGTAAACCCAGCTGGCTGCTGCTGAAAACCTTGTTCAATCTGTCGCGGTCCGCCTGCTTGTAAAAAGCGGCGGCCGTCAACCAGACGAGCAGCAAACTGATCAAGATATAAATCAGCGCACCGCGCAGGACATGCAGGTAATCGCCGTGCTTGATGTTATCAAGGGCGGTGGCCAGTATTTCCACGCCCGGATAAATTTTCGCCATCGGTGTGGCCTTGAGATCAAACAGGCTGGGCGCGGTCGAACCGATGATAACGATCTTTCCCGTGAATTCGTCCGAAGGGCGTTTTTTCACTTTGCTTGTCATATCCAGCAGCACGTCGCTGAAAGTAACATATTGATAAGCGAAAGTCCTGCCCCGCCAGTTAAGCAGAACGCTCGATTCCTCCGGCACGCCGTAGCCCAGAGCGCTGCCTGTTTTCAACGCCAGCGACGGCACCTTCCAGCCGTAATCGTCGCGGTAAAGAGCGTATTCGCGCACAATGCCGTCCTTATCCGGATAAATGTTATTGTAACCCAACCGGCCGGAGCTGATGGCCGCGGCAAAATGCGGCAGAACAACCGCCAGCGTGGCACGCTTATCGCCCTTTCCCGGAATTGTTTCCCCGATGCCGGGAATCATCGCGGGCCGCACGGCGCTCAGACGGTCCTGCTCTTGCGCCAGGCGAATGAAGGGGAAAAAAGTGTTTCCGGTCGCGGCGATGGTCTCGTTAAAGTAAGCATCGCTGTCGGGATTGGCGATGTCGGCATCGCTGAATAAAATGTCAAAGATGACCGCCTGCGGCTTCTGCGCCTGGATGTTTTCCAGAAATTCGCCGAAAACCTGGCGCGGCCACGGATAACGCCCGTATTCCTTAGCCATCGCCGCCAGACTGGCTTCATTGATATCCACAATCACGATATCTTTATCGGGCCGGGGCATGATGAGGCGGCTGCGCACCATGAAATCGAAGGCCTTCTGGCGCATGTTTTCGCCGACATGAAAAACGCCGGCATCGATCAGCACAAACAGCGTCAGCAGCACAGCGAGGTAAATATAAAAATTATTGCGCAGTTTTCTGGTCGCCCGGGCTATCCATTGTCCGATGATCATTTTTAATTTTTTCAAAACGATCCCCCTGCCCAACCCAAGATTATGAGCTCAAGATAAGGAATTAGCTTTCCACTGTCAATGAAAATACTGAACAGAAAATTTCGGGGTGCGCAGCGCGCCGTTTCACCTTTTGCAGAATATTCTTCCGCTCCGCTCCCGCGCAAAGGTAAATGTTTTTCTTTTCACCGCATTTATGATATGAAAAAAGAAGGTCGGCAGAAGCCATTACCGCCGCAGAGGAAGCTGCCCTGCGAAATTTTTTTCTGCAAAACGCCGAAGCGGCTAAGCCGCCAATGAAACGAGATCATCGCACCACATGGAAACCAAATATTTAGCAAATACCTATTCCTGCGAAGAAATTCTACCGGAGCTATCTGATGTGTTTGCTACCATTGCCGCTCCGGTAACAAAGCAAATCATCGAGTGGGCGCTGCAGCATATCGCGGAGTGTCTGGACATCGACCGCTGCGGTTTTTGGAAAGTAGCCGAAAACCTGCAGGAAATATATCTGATTCATCAGTTTGCCCGGCCTGAATTTGCAAAGGACCCGCCGGTAATCAGCAATGAGAACTTCCCCAAAATGTTTGCCCAGGCGTTAACGGGCGTCTATTTCTATTTCAACCGGCTGGAAGATATTGGCTCGGAAGCGCTGATAATGAAAGACATTTTTCGGCGGTTGGGTGTAAAATCAGGGCTGTTGATTCCCTATAATATCGCCGGCAAAACAAATTTCGTCATGACCTTTGATTCTATCAGGAAAGAAATAACATTCACCCCGGATATCTTCCTCAAATTAAAAATGGCCGGTGAAATTATCACCGGCACCTATTACCGCTCAGAACTGGAAGAGAAATATCAAGCTTCGCTGCAAGAAATGGAGAAAATCCTCCGGAAGCATACAAAAGAAGAAATTCCGCTTGCGCCGACAGTAAAAGAGGATCTTATTTATGAAAATATCATCGGCAACTCACCGGCCATGCAGCTTGTCTTTTCCCGTATCGAACAGGTTGCGCAAACCGACTCCGCCGTATTGATACAAGGT
>CAYYBK010000089.1:3430-7731 GCA_964470015.1 uncultured Syntrophales bacterium | reverse complement strand
AGCGCCTGCATGAAATTCTGGTTTATCTGGAAATCTGCGACGGCAATATGGAAGAGGGATCGTTTCGCTGCGATGCCAATGTTTCGATTCGCCCCCGGGGCGAGCAGAATTTCGGGACGAGAACCGAGCTGAAAAACATGAACTCTTTCCGCAATGTTCAGCGGGCGCTGGAATACGAAATAAAACGGCAGCAGTATATAGTGGAAAATGGCGGCGCAATCATGCAGGAAACGCGGTTGTGGGATGATGCGCAGGGCATAACCAATTCCATGCGCAGCAAGGAAGAGGCCCATGATTACCGCTATTTTCCCGATCCCGATCTGGTTCCCGTGGTTGTGGACGGGGACTGGATGGAAAATGTGCGCGGGCAACTGCCGGAACTGCCGCTGGCCAAGCGGGAGCGTTTTGTCCGGGATTATCGGATACCGGCTTATGATGCCGGCGTGCTCACCGCCGATAAAGCATTGGCCCACTATTATGAAGAAGTAGTTGCGCTTTGTTCCAGCCCCAAGGCCGCCAGCAACTGGGTCATGGGTGATGTTATGCGCTTCCTCAACGAGGATAAGCGCGACATCCGCGATTGTCCGATTTCCGCGGCGGCGCTTGCCGAAATGATTAAATTAATCGAGGACGGCACCATCAGCGGCAAGATGGCCAAGGAGATCAGTGAAGAAATGTACAAGACCGGTAAATCCCCCCGGGACATCATTGCGGAAAAGGGGATGATACAAATAACGGATGAAAGTGTGCTGACGGCGGCCATTCAAAAGATTATAGATGCTAGTCCCCAGCAGCTCAAAGATTACCGCAGCGGCAAGGAAAAGCTTTTCGGATTCTTTGTGGGGAAAGTAATGAAGGAAACGCAGGGCAAGGCCAATCCGCAACTTGTTAACAATCTGCTTAAAAAAATGCTGGCCGGATGATTAAAACCATCGTTTGGAAAAACAACACAGCTGTTCTTATCGACCAAAATGCATTGCCGGCCGAGGAACGCTACATTACCTGTCATACCTATCAGGAGGTGATTGCGGCCATCAAGGATTTATCCCTCCGCGGTGCACCCGCGATTGGTGTCGCCGCCGCCATGGCCACCGCGCTGGCTGCCGCTCAGTTTCGGCTGCTGCCGCTGGAAAAGTTCCGGATTAAATTTTTTGCTGTTTGCGAGGAAATCGCCGCCGCGCGTCCGACAGCGCGCAACCTTTTCTGGGCGCTGGAGCGCATGAAAGCACATCTGGAAAAGTCTCTTCGCGCCGGCGGCCCTGATGTCGTGCAGGAACTTATTTCTGAAGCCCGGCGCATATGTGCGGAAGATATCGCCATCAACAAAAGAATGGGAAAGCATGGTGCGGAACTGATTGCCGACGGCGATAATATTTTAACGCACTGTAACGCCGGGGCCCTGGCAACAGCGGGATACGGAACGGCGTTGGGCATCATTCGTGCCGCCAAAGCCGCAGGCAAAAAGCTGCATGTTTATGTGGATGAAACAAGGCCGGTTTTACAGGGCGCCCGTTTGACTGCCTGGGAGCTGAAGAAAGAAAAAATTCCCGCCACGTTGATTACGGACAGCATGGCGGGCTTTTTGATGCAGCAGGGCCGGATTGATCAGATCATCGTCGGCGCCGACCGGATTGCCGCCAACGGTGATACGGCCAATAAAATAGGCACCTATTCTCTGGCGGTGTTGGCCAGGGCACACAAAATTCCTTTTTATGTCGCCGCTCCCCTTTCCACCATCGATGCTTCCCTGAAAAACGGTGCGGCGATACCGATCGAAGAGCGGTCAAACCGGGAAGTAACCGACTGGCGCGGGATTCCCACGGCGCCCGGCGGCATGAAAGTTTATAATCCGGCCTTTGATGTTACCCCGGCGCGTTATATAACGGCGATCGTTACGGAGAAGGGAATTATCCGGAAATCTTATCTTCAATCCATCCGCGGTCTTGCGAAGAGTTAATCCGGATTATGAAATTATTTCTTTTTGATTTTGACGGCGTGCTCGTGGAATCTTTGAATATTTATGAGAAGACGGTTACCACGACGCTGGAAAAAGTTAATAAGCCGCTAACCGGCGGCCGCGAAGAATTTCTGGAATTATTCGAAGATAATTTTTACGCCTCGTTAATAAAAAAAGGTGTCGATTTAAAAAAATTTGTGGCGGCATCGGTGGATGTGCTGGACAAGGTTGACTATACAACAATGCAGCCGGTAGCCGGCATAATCCCGGTTTTGCGGAAGCTGCAGGAAAATAATATTCTTTTGGTAATTTCTTCCAACAATACCAAAACAATTCAAAGAGCTTTGACGCGGTTTAAAAGCGATGAATTATTTCAGGAAGTGCTCGGCTCGGATTTCCTGCTCAGTAAAAGAGATAAGATCAAATACGTTACGGACAAATATCAGATTGCTCCGGCGGATGTTTATTACATCGGTGATACTACCGGCGATATAAAGGAAAGTAAGCAGGCCGGCGTCAAAACCATCGGCATCACCTGGGGCTGGCACAGCAAAGAAAAAATTACGGCCGCCGCGCCGGATTACGTCTTTGAGCAGCCCAATGATTTACTGCAATTAAATTAAAAAGATGCAGCAAGAGCCGCCGGGGCGGGAAGACAGCCGGTAAAAAAATGTTTCGTCGGACCGTCCGCCGCTTTACTGCCGCATAAAGATTTTGCCGGAACTGTTAGCCGTTTCCCGAATTTGACGCCGCCGGGTTTTCTTTCTTCTTGCGCGGCCGTGGCCTTTTTTTGGATTTCGGCTTGGGAGCCGCCGGCTGATCATTTAAAGGAACAGACTGGACCGGCGGTGCATTGAGCGATTGCTGATAATAATCGTCCAGGAGCATGGCAATCAAGGCAAGTTCGTCTTCGGATTGCGTCAGATTGCGGGCGAGCGGCACGAAACGCTGCATCCGTTCTATCTCCAGATTGTCACGGGAGCGCAGACGCGCTTCCAGCAAGGCCGTTATCCTTTCCGCCACCACTTTTTCCAACTCCTCATCGCCGGGCAGCTGCCGTTCTTCCATGTTGATGTTGTAATAACGCGCAATACTATGCAGCTTGAATTTTTCCATTTCCGCCACCACGGAAATGGCAACACCGCTTGCACCCATTCTGCCGGTGCGGCCGGCGCGGTGGATATAGGCTTCCGGGTCTTCCGGTGGTTCGTACTGAATGACATGCGATAAATCCGGAATGTCAATACCGCGGGCGGCGACATCCGTTGCCACTAAAAAGCGCAATGCGCCGCGCCGCACCCGGCCCATGACTTTTTCCCTCGCGCTCTGGGCCAAATCGGAACTCAGCTCGTCGGCGTCGTAGCCGAAGCGTTTCAAGACGATGGAAAGATAATGCACCGTATCTTTTGTGTTGCAGAAAATTATTGCCGAAGCGGGATTTTCAATTTCAATAATCCGGACCAGCGATCTTTCTTTGCGCATGCCCGGGACAACATAATAGGCATGGGCGATTTCGGCGATATGTACCTGGTTGCCGCTTAAACTCAGCAAATCCGGTTTGCGGAGAAACTGATCGGCCAGACGGATCACCTGCGGCGGAAAGGTTGCGGAAAACATGCTGCTGCAGATTGATTTTGACGGTATGTACTTGCGGATCTTGATCATGTCCGGATAAAAGCCCATGGACAGCATCCGGTCGGCTTCGTCAAAAATCAAGAATTTCAAATTGTCCAGCGACAGAGTGTTTTTTAAGAGATGATCAAGGATACGCCCCGGTGTGCCGACGACGAGTTGCGCGCCGGTACGGAAAGCCTCGAGTTGTGCGCCGTAGCCGACTCCACCGTAAACCACGGCAACGCGTAAATCAGAGCCCTGCGCGAGCATTTGCGCCTCCCGGGATACCTGCAGCGCAAGCTCCCTGGTCGGAACAAGTACCAGCGCCTGAGCGACATTGCTGGCTAAATCGATCTTCTGCATGATCGGCAGTATGTAGGCGCCTGTTTTGCCGCTGCCGGTGCGCGATTGGATCATCATGTCGCGGTCGGCCAGAATATAAGGAATGGACTTCGCCTGCACCGGCGTTAACTTCTGCCAGCCGGCATTTTGGCAGGCAGTACGGAGCACCGGACTAAGTTCTTCCAGAGAAATCTCCGCCAGGGCATTGGCCGGGGTTATATTCTTTTCATTACTTTCTTCCATATAAAGCACAATCCTTTTTGGTTAAATAAATTAATTATTTAAAGTTCTTTAGTTTAGTACGGGGCAGGAATCAAGCAGAAAATTAGCCAAAGGGCGAATATCCCCATGAAAATAAATATTTACAAAAATTTAAATTATCTTGACA
>CAYYBK010000089.1:0-3420 GCA_964470015.1 uncultured Syntrophales bacterium | reverse complement strand
TTACCAATTCGTTGAAGAGGCCTTTTAAGGTTCTGCCCTTTGGAGATTTTCAAATATTCAAAAACAAGCCGATATTAATCTGTGACTGCTAAAAAATCGTGATTTAAATTATCCACGTGTATCTCTTGAATAATAATGCGGTAAAGAATTGAATATCTATTTTATCAGAATAACGCCTGGAGTTATCTGATCTAAATCTAAGTTAAGGAAGTATTTATGCATATTGAAGACATTAAAATATTGTCAATTAGCGATCTCAATAATCTGGCC
This sequence comes from uncultured Syntrophales bacterium, assembly GCA_964470015.1. GTDB lineage: Bacteria > Desulfobacterota > Syntrophia > Syntrophales > Smithellaceae > MVRV01. Next base: position 3,150 of record CAYYBK010000089.1, on the reverse strand, counting down.
AAGGATTTGAACGTTCCCGGAGCCAGCAGCATGCGCCGCCAGGATTTAATCTTTGCGATTCTGCAGGCGCAGGCGGAAAAGAACGGTATGATTTCCGGATCCGGTGTTCTGGAAATCCTGCCGGACGGCTTCGGCTTCTTACGTGCCGTTGATTATAATTACCTGCCCAGTCCGGATGATATTTACATCTCGCCTTCGCAAATAAGGCGGTTCAATTTAAAGACTGGCGATACCATCTCTGGCGAAGTCCGGCCGCCCAAAGAAGGAGAAAAATATTTTGCTCTCCTGAAAGTGGACACTGTTAATTTTGAAAGCCCCGAAGCGGCCCGCGATAAGATTCTTTTTGATAACTTAACGCCTCTTTATCCCCTGGAAAAACTCAATCTGGAATTTGATCCGGAAAATTATTCCACCAGGGTGATGGATTTATTCACACCGATCGGCAAAGGGCAGCGCGGATTGATTGTTTCCCCGCCCCGTGCCGGTAAAACGGTGCTTTTAAAGGATATTGCCCACAGTATAACCGCCAATCACAAAGAAGTAGTATTGATGGTGCTCTTGATTGATGAACGGCCGGAGGAAGTTACCGACATGCAGCGCAGTGTTGCCGGCGAAGTCGTTTCCTCAACATTCGATGAACCCGCTTCCCGTCACGTTCAGGTGGCGGAAATGGTTATTGAAAAAGCTAAGCGTCTCGTCGAACACAAAAAGGATGTAGTAATCTTACTGGACAGCATTACAAGATTGGCGCGCGCCTATAATACGGTTGTTCCGCCCAGCGGTAAAGTTCTTTCCGGCGGTGTGGATTCCAACGCCTTGCATAAACCCAAGCGTTTCTTTGGTGCCGCCCGCAATATCGAGAACGGCGGCAGTCTGACAATTATTTCCACCGCGCTGATTGATACCGGCAGCCGGATGGACGAAGTCATCTTCGAAGAGTTCAAAGGAACCGGCAACATGGAATTGCATCTGGACCGCCGCATTGCCGATCGCCGTGTTTTCCCGGCTTTTGACCTGATCCGCTCCGGGACGAGAAAAGAAGAGTTGCTGATTCCCAAAAATAATCTTAATCGTGTCTGGATCTTACGCCGGCTGCTCCAGGAAATGAACCCGGTTGATGCCATGGAGTTTATCATCGGAAAGATCAGGAAAACGGAAACGAACCAGGATTTCCTGGATTCAATGAATTCCTAAACGTAAATTTGATGACGATGCGGCAAAAGCGGGCATCAGGAATTCGCTTGAATTTTTATTCCAGATGGTATAAGGCACCCGAACTGCTTTAAATTACATTGAGAAAATAAGTTGTTTTGCAGATTGAGTTAAGGAGGAAAAGTAAGAAGAAATGAAAGAAGGCATTCATCCCGATTATCAGGAAACAACCATAACCTGTGTTTGCGGCAACGTTATTGAAACAAAATCAACCAAGAAAGACATCCGGGTTGAAATTTGTTCGAATTGCCATCCTTTTATGACCGGAAAACAAAAGATTATCGACACCGCGGGGCGCGTGGAAAGATTCAAGAAAAAGTACGAAGCAAAAGAAGCAGCGCCGTCAGCCAAAAAGAAAACAAAAAAAGCAACAGTTTAAGCTTTTTGACGGCAGGCACAACACCTCTTTTCCCCCTATGCGGATGAAAATAACTCATCGCCCACATTGTTTGTAGGTACGCCCTTTCCGGCAGGAAGGGGGCCTACAAATGCGCCTTTTTTTAACTGAACACAACAAATTCCCCATTTTGTTTGAAGAACGGCATGGATATTTTATTAGATAAACTTCGCGATATTGAATTACGCTACCGGGAGCTGGAAGGTCAGCTCAGCGATCCGCAGATTGTTTCCAAACAAGGTCTTTATCAAAAATATGCCAAGGAACACGCCGATTTAACGGAATTGGTGGAAGCAATCCGGCAGTTCGAGAAGATCAAGGCACGCATCGCGGAATACCAGGAATTTCTGAAACAGGACGATGAAGAATTAAAAGCGATTGTTAAGGAAGAAATGCCCCAGTTGCAGCAGGAAAAGGCCGATTGGGAAGAAAAAATAAAGATTTTGCTCCTGCCCAGAGATCCCAATGACGAGAAGAACGTCTTTTTGGAAATCCGGGCCGGCACCGGCGGCGACGAAGCCGGCCTTTTTGTGGGCGATTTATTCCGGATGTATGCGCGCTACGCGGAAAGTAAAGGCTGGCGGGTGGAAGTAGTAAGCAGCTCACCGGCCGGCGGTATGGGCGGTTTCAAGGAAATCATTGCCCAAATCGAAGGCAAGGGCGCCTACAGCTGTTTGAAATATGAAAGCGGCGTCCACCGCGTGCAGCGTGTTCCCGTTACGGAGGCGCAGGGGCGCATTCATACATCGGCGGTGACCGTGGCTATTATGCCGGAAGCCGAGGAAGTAGAGCTCAATATCGATCCCAACGAATTGCGCATTGATGTTTATCGCTCAACCGGCCACGGCGGCCAGAGCGTAAACACAACCGATTCCGCCGTCCGGATCACCCATTTGCCGACCGGCCTTGTGGTTACCTGCCAGGATGAAAAATCTCAGCTAAAGAATAAAGCTAAAGCCATGAAGGTTTTGCGGGCGCGTCTGCTGGACGCCATGGTGCAAAAGCAAAACGCGGAGATTTCGGAGGCGCGCAAAAATCAGGTGGGAACCGGCGACCGCAGCGAACGCATCCGCACCTATAACTTTCCGCAGGGTCGTATCACCGACCATCGCATCGGTCTCACCCGTTATGATCTGGACAGCTTTTTAAACGGCAATATCGGCGGCATGATTGATGCGCTGGCAACGCATTATCAGGCGGAATTACTGAACAAAACCAATAATTAAGATCATTGAAAAGGCCGGTGGCCGACGCGGCTTTGCCGGAATGTTGCCGCAGCGGCGTGCCGGTGGCAATGGCCGGATACCGGGCTTGGAGAATTCATCCCATGGTGGTGAGAGATGTTTTAAATGAAGCAAGCCGTGATTTTGCCGCTACCGGAATTCCTTCGGCGCGTCTGGATGCGGAAGTCCTGCTGGCGTTCTGTCTGCAGTGCGACCGGCTGGAGTTTTTTAAAAATCCCTTAATGCCGATTGGGGAAGAAGCACTGGCCGCATTTCATAAAGCGGCCGCCCGCCGCCGGCATTGGGAACCAGTCGCCT
>CAYYBK010000088.1:0-7794 GCA_964470015.1 uncultured Syntrophales bacterium | reverse complement strand
GATGACCCCCACGATCACGGCCAGTAAAAATAAACCGAAAATTGCGTAAACAACCTGCATATAGGGGGAGTAGCCGGCGGGATAGGGGAGAAAGATGCCGATAATGATCAACCCCAATATCCACATTTTTAATGCCGAACTGTATAAAATAAAGGCAAAGTCAGGTCCGCCGTGATCCAGCACCATTACTTCGTGAATCATGGTTAATTCCAGATGCGTGTTGGGGTCGTCGATAGGTATGCGGGCGTTTTCGCACAGGAAAACGATTAGCAGGGCGACCGTGACCAGAACCACCTCCGGCGAGAGGAAAGAAACGGCGGGCATCATTTGCGACAGGGAAAGAAAATGAGTTTCCCGCGCAATAGCGGCAAGTCCGACCAGCAGCGCCGGTTCGGCAAGTGCGGAATAAAGAACTTCCCGGCTGGCGCCCATTCCCTCGAAGCTGGAACCGGTGTCTAGGGCGGCAATGACGGTAAAAAACCGCATCAGTCCCAGAATATAGGCAAGGAGCAGCATATCACCGGAAAACGCCAGCGGTGCCGGAATACCGCCCAGCGGAACGATGACCAGCCCCAGCAGCACGGCGGCCAGCCCGAGTGTCGGTCCGGTCCGGAAAATCCAGGAAGTCGTTTTGCTGTAAACAGCGCCCTTGCGCAATTGTTTGATGATATCGTAATAAGCCTGCAGCAGCGACTGCCCTGTTCTGCCCGCATAAAATGCTTTCGTCTTGTTGATGATTCCCAAAAGCAGCGGGGCGAGCAACAGCCCCAGTAAAATGTTGATGAAAGAAAGTGTCCGCATCTTCTTACCTCACATTCCAGAAAAGCAGGACAAGCAGGGTTACAACAATATAAAGGACGTAAATGTGAATGCGCCCTTCCTGCACGATCTTCATCCGCAAAAATAATTTTTTAATCCCCGTGAAAACCGGCGTGTAAATCAGCTCCCGGCCGATATCCGGTGTATGCGATGCAAAGTTGGCCGCGGAGGGGAAATAAGTGTCGGGAATTACAAGATGTTTCTTCGTTCTCAAGAAAAATTGGAAAAGCTCGATAACCGGCTGCGCAAAAGACGATGCCGTGTACTGCATTTGCGCGGAGGGAGCGGCGTAGCCGCAGTCCCAGGTAACTGTTTTGCCGACGGTGCGGCCGGAGAGAAGATAAAGACGCAAACCAGCGAGCGCGGCAAGACAGGCGATGAAGACCAGCGCACCGATCGTCACATAGAAAAGATAATCCGCTGCCGTTTCCATTTCGTGAATAGCGGGATAACCGATGATCGCACTCACTGCCGGCGATATCGCCGGGACGATAAACGGTCCTGCCAGTCCGATAACCAGGCAGGCCACGGCTAGAATTACCATGGGGACCGTCATCCACGGGTTTGCTTCAGAAACGTTTTCCGCGTCTTTGGTGCGGGGTTCCCCCAGGAAGACAATACCGAAGGCCTTGGTAAAGCAGGCGGCGGCTAGTCCGCCGATCAGGGCGAGGCCGGCAATGGCGCCCATGAGCGGGATTGCCGGGTAAATATTCATTGTTGTAGCTCCCCAGAAAGAGGCAATATAAATGACGAATTCACTGACAAAACCGTTGAGCGGCGGTAACCCGGAAATAGCCACAGCCCCGATAAGAAAGGTAAGGCCGGTAAAAGGCATTTTTTTGATCAGTCCGCCGAGATGGTCGATTTCCAAGGTATGGGCGCCGTGCAAAACCGACCCCGCGCCCAGGAACAACAGCCCCTTGAAAAGAGCGTGATTGATAACATGCAGAAGTCCCCCCGCGAAGCCCAGCACCGCCACGACCGGCATATTTGCACTCCAGCCGACAAGTCCGACGCCCAGTCCGATGCAGATTATTCCGATGTTTTCAATGCTGTGATAAGCCAGCAGGCGTTTCAAGTCGTGCTGTGCCAGCGCAAAAAGCACACCGAGCACGCCGGATATTATGCCGATGGCCAGGATAAGCAGCCCCCACCAGAGCGGCGGTGTTCCCAGGAATGTCGTTATGCGGATAAGGCCGTAGATGCCCGTCTTGATCATTATGCCCGACATTAAAGCGGATACGGGGCTGGGTGCTACGGGATGCGCCACCGGCAGCCAGACGTGAAAAGGAATGATGCCGGCTTTCGTGCCGAAACCGATGAGAGCCAGAATAAAACAGATGTTGGCCGTCTGCGGGGAAATGCTCTTGAGGAAATTGTCAAAATCCAGCGGGCCCGATCCGGCATTAAGAATCAAAAACATGGGCAGCAGGCAGGCCGTGCCCAGATAGGAAGCAATCATGTAAATCCATGATGCTTTGCGCACATCTTCTTTTTCATATTCGAAGGCAACAAGGAAAAAGGAGGAAAGTGCCATTATTTCCCAGGAAACAAGAAAAAGGACGGTATTGTGCGCCAGGCAGACCATGGCCATGCTGACGACCAGCACGTTGAAAAGAAACCATGATATCCCCAGCCGTTTTTTCGCCCGGTAGGCCGCCAGGTATTCTTTGCCGTAAACGGCTACGAGCGCAGAAAGAAGAAAAATGGGTAGAAGGAAAAAAGCGGCAAGCGGATCAAGCTTGAGAAAAAAAGAACCCAGGGGAATATCCCAGGCGAGACGTACCGTTTCGGCGTCTCCGTAATAAATCGATTTCAGGGCCGGCAGCATTCCGGCAATGCAGCCGATAAACGCAGCGCCGGCACCGAATAACGCGCTCAAAAAATGATTTTTGCAGAAAACAAGCGCCAGAATACCGCCCGCCACGATTATTGCCAGAGCTGCAAGCAGTAAGGACATTTAGTTCCCTCCGCCTGCCGCATCAGGGAAACCGGATTCGACCTTTGCCGCCAGTTCCAGGATTTCAGCGCGCGGACTCTGATTAATAACGGCATTCTTAAAAGCGGGATTACGCAGGGCAAAGGCCAACCTGGAGAGCAGGTAAAGATGAGTTCTGACGGTTGGCGCCGCGATGGTAAAGAGGCAAAAGACCGGCTGACCGTCCAGCGAAAGAAATTCTATCGGCTTTTCCAGAAAGCAAAGAGTGATCATGGGTTCGTGCACGTTAAGCACGAGGGGATTGCGGACGTGGGGAATGGCGATGCCGTCGCCGATTCCGGTGGAGGCGACATCCTCGCGGGCCAGGAGAAATTGTAAGAGCAGTGAGCGGTCGGTAGCGTCCGGCAGCCGCATGTTTTCCACCACGGCTTGCAGCGCCGATTTCTTATCCGAGCCGGTAACGCGATAAAAAACCCCGCCGGCGGTCAGTGCGTCGGCCAGGCCGCTCATGGGGAACCCTTCCGGCTCCGGAAAAATATTCGCCGCTATATTTATTTTCCGAGCCGTTGACCATTCCAGGATTTCGGCTTTATTGAAGCGATACTGCCCCTGTATCCGGTAGGCCGGGATATCGCCCTGTTTTATCCATCTCCTGATAGTTTTTTCGGAAATATTCAATAGCTCGGTTAAATCTTTAATGGTTAAAAGCATTTTGCCGGAAAATCCTCAGTTAATTATGCCCGCGTCGCAATTTTGGACAATATGGGGACATAAGTGGTCGCGCAAATACAATAAAAAAATATTTCTGTCAATTTTATTTTGTATTGGATAAACTATTAAAAAATAGGGGAAAGTTGTTTTTTCAGCGGAACTTAGCGGGAGGGCATCATGCCGGTCAAACGAAGATGGATTATCAGCTGTTTTTTGGTGCTTTTCTTGACGTCGGCCTGTGCGGGGCCGGATAAAATAAAAAGTGACGAACCGGTAACGACGGAAATAACCGCGACAGTAACAAACACTTCCGGCAGGGAAGTTGTTATTCAGGCTAAAACACCGGAGCCGCCGGCGACGGCTCCGGATCCGATTGATGAAATCGCCCGGCAGGTTATTAAAAAATCGTTTCTGGTGGAAGGACTGAAAGTAGAACTGGACGGTCGTCCGGCCGTGGTCCGGGAAATCCGCGGCGAACAAGTCAGCCTTCTTTTGGAAAAACCGGCAGCTTACGTTTCCCGGGCGCAGGTAAAGTTAAAAGTACCGAAAAAAACGATCGCGCTCGTGGATTTCGAGGTTATCCAAAGCCGGCAAAAAGAAGCGGGCCGTATGACACTGGAAAGCCTTACTTCCGCACTGATCAATTCCGGACATTTTATTATTGTGGAGCGATCAAAACTGAAAGCAATCATGAATGAACTGCAGCTCAGTTTGAGCGGTTTGACCAAACAGAAGCCGGATCAGGTCATCGGCAATCTTTTTATGGCGGATCTGCTGCTCACGGGAACATTCGCGGAAGTGAAAGGCGAATGGGATATTAATCTGCGGCTGGTCAATGTGCGCAGCGGTCAGGCGGCGGCGGCGATTGCTCTGAAAACGAGGCTCTTTCAGCAAACGGAAATGCGCGATGCCGGCTCGTTCGATGAGGATTTCGAAAACGCTTTGCGCGATTCCTCCTGGATGATGAAATTGGGCAAAGGTCCGGGTGGCAGCGGCAAAACTTCGGTTTTCAACACCGGCATTGACCGGAATGAAGGGGCGGAAGGTTCGAAGCAGGCGGCTTATATAAACTTTACTTTTGAAAAAGGACCATCACAGCTCTTTGCCGTCCTGGAAAACAGGAAGAAACGGGATCTGACGATTTACAGCGGCGTCGAGTTTTACATCAAGGCGACGGAAAATTTGTACGGCCAGTTTGATATTTTGACTTCCCATCCGGAAGATATCAACAAAATAGACCGCTGGGCGGGATTTTTTGAGATGGGAACCGACTGGCAAAGAATCCGCGTGCCTTTCGATTCGCTGGTTGTTGCGCGCGGCTGGATCAAGGCAGGCGCGGAGAGGCAGGGGGCAAAACCCGGCGACCAGGTCATGCGGCTGGCGCGCGTGGAAAGTTTCCGAATCGGGCTGGACAGCAGAAAGAATCCGGTGACCTCCGGCAAGGTCTGGGTGGATAAAATAAAGTTTTACAATGATTAAAATGATGAGCCTGGTTATCTTTATCGGCGGCAGCGGGGCAGTTTGTTTTCAATATGACAGAACAGCAAGATAAAAGTGTGGTGTCTACGGTAAGGAAAAACCAAAAAGGCTGCCTTTCCTGTGGCAAAACGGAAAATATGAAAAACCGCCGCTACTGCTCCATCAAATGCCGGCAGAAATTAAGGCAGAATCTCAACACGCGCAGCGGCTTGCTGCAGGCTTTGAATACGAGATACGCGACATTTCATTTTTCGGATACGCTCATTACGATGGACGTGCTGCCGCATGGCTGCAAAGAAGTATTCAAGTTTACCCAGGTGCGGATAACCGGCCATAAACCGGGCGACGATTTCTCCCGGATGACGGATATGCTGGGCAATGCCTGGTGGGCGGAACAAAAGAGAACCAACAGAAAATATCTTGCGGTGCGGCATGTGCTGGGCCTGGCTTCCCGACATGCAGTTTCCGCGCTCGCCTTCCGGCCGCGGCAGATAACCACACCGACGGTGCAGAAGAAATATCTGGAATGTCTGGCGCTGGATAAATTGCAGCTCCGGTCTCCCGAACTGCGCCAGCTTATCAAAAATGCTTACCGCCGGCAGGCGAAAGTTCACCATCCGGATATCGGCGGCAGCGCGGCTACTTTCCGCAGAATCAACGAAGCATACCGGGAACTGCTGCGCTGGGCGGAAAATCCCAGTTTCATCCGGCGCCGCGGTTTTACCGACAGGTGGTTTTATGACGGGGATAACAAGAAATGGGTGCAGCCGATTCCGCTGCATGATTAACAATCTTAGGAAAAAGCGGTGTAAAAGGAGGCGAAACTTTCTTTAAATTCAGGAATTGGCGTCGCCGTCCGGACAACCCGCACGCCGCAGTTCTTCCGGCGTGTTGATGTTCAGGAAAAGCCGGCCGTGCGGATCTAATTGCTTTATTTTTTCCGGGGAAATTTTCATCAGCCGCAGCCCCTTGTAGAAACCGGTTATTTTCAACTCATTCGCCTGCAGCAGCCTTTTGATCGGCAGCAGGCATTTCTGCGAATACAATGCGTGCAGCGGTTCGTAACCGCCATCGTGTTCATAGACGATGACGTCGTGCTTGCCGGCCTTGCCGGTGACATAGCGCAGGAAATCTCTGTTTAAAAAAGGCATATCGCAGGCGGTAACGAAAGAATATTCGGTGGTGGCGTAAAACAGGCCGGTATAAATTCCGCCCAATGCCCCCTTGCCGTCGTAAATGTCGGCGACGATGGCGGTATCGTGAAATTCCAGGTAGGCCGCGGGGTTGTTGGTGACGATGATGATTTCTGCAAATATCTCCCGGTAAACGGCGAGAATTTTGTCGATCAGGCGGCTGCCGTTGACCTTCAGAAAAGCCTTCGGCGTTCCCATCCGGGAATTCTTGCCGCCGGCCAGGATAATACCGGTTATGCGCATTGATGAAAACCTCTTTCGCTTTACAATCAGTCGTATCGCGGGCAGGGCATCTTTATTTTGCTGCCGCCCGGTTGGCCTTACCGTATTAAAGTCCCGGCCTTTTGGCAAGCTCCATCTTGCAAACTGCGCTGCCTTTTTCACCCGCCCCGTGAGGCGGCATAAAGATGAAAAATTATGATGCCGGAGGGATAAAAATAAAGTCAATATTCGGCTTAACAATTGGATTTTTATCAATAAAATTAGCTCATTTCAAAAAACTTGCTTTTAATATTTCCTTATGATATTGCGGTTTCAATCTTCACTTAACTAATAATTTTCTGGATGCTTAAATAACAGTTTTACTTTAGCGCTCAATGCCTTTTACGAGGCAAAAATTTTTTTATAAAAACAAGGAGGCAAAGTATGGAAAAAATGGGAAATCCCGGCCCAATCGGACTACTCGGATTCGGTATGACAACTGTTTTATTGAACATTCACAATGCAGGCTTGACGCCCCTGGATGACCATATCCTGGCAATGGGTATTTTCGTCGGCGGTCTTGCGCAGGTTATTGCGGGAATTCTGGAAAACAAACGAGGCAATACCTTTGCATCAACGGCGTTCACGCTTTACGGCTTCTTCTGGATTGCTCTTGTCTGGATGGTTTATCATAAATTTACTGCCGGGACCCTGGCTACCTACCTGATGATCTGGGGTGTGTTTACCTTGTTCATGTTTATCGGCACCCTGAAACTGAACAAAACACTGCAGTTCATTTTCGGTACGCTTTTGCTGCTGTTCATTCTGCTCGTGATCGGTAATTACACGGTTGCCTCGGGGGCAGTGGAATCCGGCAAAGCCATCCTCAATTTTGCCGGCTATGAAGGGATTATCTGCGGAGCAAGCGCTATCTACCTTGCCGCTGCGGAAGTTCTAAACGAGGTATACGGCCGGGAAGTGCTTCCTATCGGCGCTAAGAAATAGCAATATCGTTAAATCGGCAATCTGTTATGGCGAACGTCTGTAAAAGATTGCCGATTTTTTTTGTGCAATGTCCGCCGCATTTCCCCGCTGCACCGCAGAGAAGGCGGACATAATTTTGCTCCGCTCTTATTTTTTGCGTAATTCCCGCGGAAAAATTTGCATTTCAGATCAAATAAGTATATAAAAGCATTAATTTTTTGCTGATTATGTGCCGGACGCGCTTGCCGGCGACATTATCGAAAATCTGGAAACAGCGGTGGAAAGCTTCCGGGAAATCATGGCAAAAATCAACGGCGAAAAATAGCGCCGGATAAATATCTTTATCGTTCGGCAATTACGGGTCGGGATGCTTTTCAAGGTTAAACCAGCCGCGGCTAAAGGAGGGGAAGGGAGAAACAATGGAATTTCTGGAAAAAGTCTATATGGGGAATACATTGCAAAGCTGGC
>CAYYBK010000087.1:0-7811 GCA_964470015.1 uncultured Syntrophales bacterium | reverse complement strand
CGGCAAGGCGGTCGGCGCTGTTTTTGAAATCGGTAAGCAGCTTCGGCGATTTCCATCTGCGGGAATCCCCTGCCGATGGCGGCAATCATGCCGCCCATTGCGTCAATTTTACTTATATATTCCCAGGCTTTTCTCTCCATTTCGTTAGTCAGAGACTCGATAAAATAGGACCCTCCCAGGGGATCAATAGTATGGGCGACGCCGGTTTCTTCCGCCAGTATCTGCTGGGTGCGCAGGGCGATTTCCACGGCGTGTTCCGATGGCAGGCAGAGGACTTCGTCCAACGAATTGGTGTGTAATGACTGTGTGCCGCCTAAAACGGCCGCCAGTGCTTCAATGGCCGTGCGCACGACATTGTTGTAAGGCTGCTGGGCGGTGAGCGAACAGCCCGCCGTCTGCGTGTGAAAGCGCAGCCACCATGAACGGGGATTTTTCGCTCCGAAGCGCTCTTTCATTATCTTGGCCCACATCCGGCGTGCCGCCCGCATTTTGCAGATTTCCTCGAAGAAATCAATATGGGCATTGAAAAAGAAAGAAAGACGGGGCGCAAAATCGTCAACATTCAGCCCCTTGCGGCGAACGACGTCTTCGACGTATTCAATACCGTCGCGCAGGGTGAAGGCAAGCTCCTGCACAGCGGTGGAGCCGGCTTCGCGGATATGATAACCGCTGATACTGATCGTATTCCAGCGGGGGACATACTGTGTGCCGAACTCAACGGTATCGCTGATCAGTTTAACCGAAGGCTCCGGCGGGCACATAAAGGTTTTTTGCGCAATGAATTCCTTGAGCATATCATTTTGGATTGTGCCGCCGATTTTGGCAAGTGGAACGCCCTTAATTGCGGCGGCGGCGCAATACATAGCCCAGAGAACCGTTGCCGGCGGGTTGATCGTCATAGAAGTTGTAACCTTGTCCAGGGGGATGCCGTCAATGAGTGCAAGAAAATCTTCCAGCGTATCGATGGCGACGCCGCACTTGCCCACCTCGCCCAGTGCCTTGGGTGAATCGCTGTCGTAGCCCATGAGTGTCGGAAAGTCGAAGGCTGTACTAAGGCCGGTCTGCCCCTGTTTAAGCAGCAGATGCCAGCGCCGGTTAGTATCGGTGGCGCTGCCCATCCCCGAAAACATGCGGAAAGTCCAGTAGCGCCCGCGGTAGCCGGTCGCCTGGTTTCCCCGGAGATACGGATATTCACCGGGTACACCGATATCTGCGGAAAAATCAGTACATTGCATATCTTCCGGAGTGTAAAGCCTTTTGATTTCCAGATCGGAAACGGTAGAAAAACGCTCTTTTTGATCGGCATTGTCCTTTACGGATTTTCCGACTTCCGCTTCCCATTTTTCAGTGAGCCTGGCGGATGCGTCCTGGGTTTCTTGGGAAAAGTAAGCCATGGAACCCTCCTCAGGATAAAACGGAATAATGATGACAGGTCTGCAGAATAACTAACTAAACATCTTAGCCCTGTCAAGTTATTTTAACATATGAAAAGATAATCAATTTTCCTGCAGGCGGGAAAATTGCAAAGACTGGTACTGTTGATGTGAACGGACAGACAAAAATGCATTCCCGTGTATTTATTGCGCACGGGAATGCATGATTTTGTGATAATTAATTACAGGGCTCTAACGTTTTCCGCTTCCAGGCCTTTTTTACCCTGCTGGACATCGAAACTGACCTGCTGACCTTCAGCCAAAGTTTTGAAGCCGCTTCCCTGAATGGCACTGAAATGAACAAAAACATCGGCACCACCGTCTTGTGCGATGAAGCCGAAACCTTTGCGTTCGTTAAACCACTTTACTTTACCTTCCGCCATCGTATTAATCCTCCTTTCTAAAATTTTTGCCTTATTGCTTTCATTGGTCTTGCCGTACCGTCATCGAAGCATTGCTCATCCCGGTTACAGTGAAAACCTTCTGATTGCAAAGCGGCGCCAAGTCGAACCAACACGATGCAGAACTAAAAAAACCGCCAGACTCTAAAGAACATGGCGGCTTACCTGTGTACTTCAAAATGTCTTAATTCAACTCTTAGCGGTATTCCCCCTATCCCAAGGGGGGGAGAATACGCAAACCGGTGTGACACTACGCGGAAAAACAATAAATGTCAAGATATATTTTATTGTCTGTTAATGCCAATATAGTTTTCACCGCTGAACGGCGCAGCACGTTTACTCCTGTATAAAAACACCCGGTTAATTAAATATGTTATTTTAAGTAATAATTTGAAGATATAAGTAATATATCGTAGTAATGTGTACGAAAAGTTGTTGCTCGGGATTGACAAATGGTTGTAATTTATTTAGAAAAGATCATAACTTTTAATTCCGGAATCTGGAGTAATAACCGGAACTGGAACAAGTTGTTGGCTTATTATGCATATTTAATATAGAATCATGAACAATAGCTGTTCAAAAATTATGAATAAGTCGCAGGCAAGATGCTCTGAAAAACGCCTGTTTCGGCTGAAGCAAGCAGGCATGACGGTTATTTAAAGGAGAGATTATGACCAAGGGTAATGATTCTGCGTACAAAAAGATGGTGGAAGGGCAATACCGGGATTTGCTGAAACGATGTCAGGTTCACCTGCAAAAGGTGGAAAAGGAGCTGCCGGAACCGAAAGAGGACTTGCACGAGCTTTTAAAAGAGCGCGGATTCACCAGAAGGGATTTTATTAAGTGGACTTCGGTGGCGACAGCGGCTTTAATGCTGCCGCCGCTTTTCCGGCCGATGGTGGCCAAAGCAGCGGAAAATATCAGCCGCCTTCCGGTCGTTTGGCTCCATTTTGCCGAATGTACCGGTTGCAGCGAAGCTTTTTTGCGTTCTTCTTATCCTCATGTTGATGATGTTCTCCTGGAAACAATTTCCCTGGAGTATCACGAAACATTAATGGCGGCCGCCGGGCATCAGGCGGAGCAAAATCTGGAAAAAGCAATGCATGATTTTGCCGGCAAATTTATCTGCGTAATCGAAGGCGCCCTGCCGCGCGGTTTGGACGGCAGATATCTGACCTTGGGGCCGAAAGGGAAAACCGGCTTGGAAGTCGCGCGGGAAGTTACTTCCAAAGCGGCGGCGGTAATCTGTATCGGTTCGTGTTCAGCCTTTGGAAATGTTCAGGCGGCAAAACCTAATCCGACCGATGCCGTAGGAATAAGTCAGGCTATCGGGATTAAAACCGTCAATATTTCCGGCTGTCCTCCCAATGCCGCTAATTTTACCGGGACGCTGCTGCATTATCTGCTGTTCGGATCCCTGCCGCCGCTGGATTCATTGGGCCGCCCGTTGTGGGCTTATGGAAAACGAATTCATGACTTCTGCGAAAGAAGACCGCATTACGATGCCGCCGAATTTGTTGAGGAGTGGGGGGATGATGCCGCGAAAAAAGGTTGGTGTCTTTATAAAGTTGGGTGCAAGGGGCCTTATACTTACGCCAACTGCAGCAAAGTTCGCTTCAACGAAGGTATTTCCTGGCCGATTATGGCCGGTCACGGCTGCATTGGCTGCACAGAGCCGGGATTCTGGGATACGATGGCGCCCCTGGAGAAGCCGATCAGTGAAAAAACCTACGGCGGTGGAGAGAGAACGGTCGATAATATCGGTGCCGTTCTGACCGGCGTTGCCGCCGCCGGTGTTGCCGTTCACGCTGTCGCCAGTGCCGTCCGGCACAGAGGCAAGGGTAAAGATTCATGCTGTTGCAATGATGACCGGGTGAAAGCTCAGGAGCAGGAGGAAAAATATGACTAAAAGAATTGTTGTCGATCCGATCACCAGAATCGAAGGTCATTTGAGAATTGAAGTGGAAGTTGATGAGAAAAACGTAATTAAAGATGCCTGGAGCAGCATTACCCTCTGGCGCGGCATCGAAACAATCCTCAAAGGCCGTGATCCTCGCGACGCCGGCCTGATCGTCCAGCGCTTTTGCGGGGTTTGTACGTTTGCGCATTATGAAGCGGGTATTTTGGCCTGCGAAGACGCCTTCGGGGTAAAACCGCCGCCTAATGCCCGTATTATTCGCAATCTCATCAATGCCTCGCAGTATCTGACCGATCACATCATGCATTTTTATCATCTGCACGGCCTGGATTGGGTTGATGTCGTGAGCGCCCTTGGGGCCAATCCGAAGAAGGCGGTGGAAACGGCGAAAGCCTACAATCCGAATCCGTATAATTGCTCGGAAACGCATTACAAGGCGGTTCAGGAACGACTGACCAAGTTCGTTAAATCCGGGCGTCTCGGTCCTTTTGCCAATGCTTACTGGGGAAATCCTTCGTACAAATTACCGCCGGAAGCCAATCTGGTAATTCTTTCGCATTATCTGGATGCGCTTGCCGTTTCCAAAATTGGCGCGCAGATGATGGCGATATTCGGCGGAAAAAATCCCCATCCGCAAAGTCTGGTTGTCGGCGGCGTAACCTCCGTTATGGATGCCCTCGATGCGGAACGCCTCGGCCAGTACTTGTTCCGTTTTAAGGAAATGAAAAATTTTGTTGAAACGGCCTATCTCCCCGATGTGCTTCTTGCTGCTGCTTATTACAAGAATGAAGGCTTGCAGGGAATCGGCGGCGGTGTGAAAAACTATCTTGCTTACGGCGGCTTTCCCCTGGATGACGATTGGAAGAATCTGCTTTTTCCCCGGGGAATTGTCCAAAACAGGAATCTTAATAAGCCGTTAACGCTGGATGAAAACAAAATTACCGAAGAAGCAACCCATGCCTGGTATAAAGGAGCTGATCCGCAGCATCCCTACCAAGGCACCACCGATCCCGAATACACCGGTTACGACAAGAACGGTCATCTCAAGGGAAACGAAAAATACAGCTGGTGCAAAGCGCCGCGTTATGACGGGCAGCCTTATGAAGTTGGGCCACTGGCTCGTTTCATTGTCGGTTATGCCCAGGGCAATCGGGCTATTAAATCACTGGTGGATGCGACGCTCAAGGCCACCGGTTTACCCGCCGGTGTTCTATTCTCCACACTGGGGCGCACGGCGGCGCGGGCGTTGGAAACCAAGCTGGTTGCCGACCACATCGAAGGCTGGGTTAATGAACTCATTGCCAATGTCAAAAAAGGCGACACCAGAACATGGACGAGATGTGACGTCCCCCAGAAACCGGCTCAGGGCCGCGGCATGACAGAACCGCCGCGCGGCGCTCTTGGCCACTGGCTCAAAATCGAAAACGGTGTTATTGCCAATTATCAGGCTGTCGTTCCCTCTACCTGGAATTGCTCACCGCGGGATAAAAACGGCCAGCGCGGCCCTTATGAAGAATCGCTTATTGGGACAAAATTGGCGAAAATTGATCAGCCGCTGGAAATCATCCGGACGATCCATTCCTTCGATCCCTGTATGGCTTGTGCGGTGCATATCATCGACCCCGTGACTAATGAAATAAGAAAATTCAAAGTGGCTTAAGCGATAAGGAGGTTACCGTGGAAAAGATTGTCGCCGTTAAAGAATGGTCGGTGGCCATGAGGATCAACCACTGGGCAACGGCCGTATCGATATTTATTCTGATTGCCACGGGTTTTTATATTGCTTATCCTTTTACCGTAGGAAAGGGCGAGACGATATATAAATTCCTGATGGGGGACATCCGTTTTATCCATATTCTCTTCGGAGTTATTCTGGTATTTCTTTTTCTATGGAGAATTTATCTGACGTTTTTCTCCCGGTTTCACGCCGACTGGAAGGATTTTCTTGCATGGACGGATTTCCGGGCAACGTATAAACAAATAAGATTTTATTTGCTCATCGACAAAGATGCGCCGGAGCATAAATGGTTATATGGTCCCCTGCAGTCCATGGCCTATGCCGGGCTTTTTTTCATGATTTTTGTCATCATTATTACCGGGCTGATCCTGCTCGGTGCAGGCTATCATGCCGGTCTCACGGCGCTGGTCTATAAATTATTACGGCCGGTAGAAAATGTTTTGGGCGGATTGGCGGTGGTTCGTTATATTCACCATATTTTTACCTGGCTGTTTATCCTTTTTATCGTCGTGCACATTTATATGGCGTTCTGGTATGACGCAATGCTGCAGAAAGGAACAGTTTCCTCCATGATCAGCGGCAAGGTATTTAAAAGAATGAATGAATAGAAAACGCATCTGCTCCGGATAGTAAATAAAAGGAAAAGAAGGGGGGAAGGTCTTTCTCCCTTTTTTTTAAACCGGAATTATGAGGAATGAGTAATAAAAATTCAGTTACCATTTTGGGAATCGGCAACATTTTGTTGCAGGATGAAGGCTTCGGAGTTCATTTTGTCCGCTGGTTTTCCTCCCACTTTCGCGGCAATGACGAAATAAGCATAGTCGATGGCGGAACTCTGGGATACGCACTCCTGGACATTGTCTGCAGCTGCCGGAATCTTATTGTCGTTGATGTGATTAAAGTCGAAGACAAGCCGGGTTCTCTTTTCCGGTTCAGCCGGCGGGAAATGGAAACTCATTTGTCGCCGCCTACTTCCGCGCATGAAGTAACGTTTGCCGACGTTCTGTTTAAGGCGGAACTGCTGGGAGAATTACCCGCGGTCGTTTTTCTCTGCATCGTGCCGCAGGAGTGTGGTAATATGGGAATGGAGATGACACCAGTGATGTACGCAAAATTTCCGGCCGTGGAGCAGCTATTGCAAAACGAACTTAACCGGTTAAAAGTCGGTGTGGGGAAGAACGACAATGCATGAATTGTATCTGGCCGAATCCGTTTTGAATATCGTACGGGAATATGCTAATAAACAGGCCGTCGGTAAAGTCAATTCCATTGCGTTGTCTTTCGGACGCTTATCCTGCATTGAACCGAGATCGCTGCAATTTGCGTTTAAAGTGCAGGCGCAGGGCACTCCCGCCCAGGACGCGGAACTCCAGTTTAAAATTCTGCCGGCGGTTATCCATTGCTTTGCTTGCGGGCGTAATTGGGAAGTGGATATGTATGAAGGGATCTGCCCCCGGTGTAAGGCCGAAGAAGTTATGCTTGTCGGCGGAACGGAAGAACTGCAGCTCCTGGAAATGGATGTTGATTAGGGAATGAAAGGTTAAAGAAGCATAATCTTTGGGGCTGCAGATATTTTTGCCGCTGCGCCAGCGGCGCAATTTCGCGGCGGGTCTTTTATTGACGCAGGTTTAAGTCCGGCACGATGATGACGGCGTCAGGAGTTTGTATGTGTATCGGTTTTCCCGGAATAATTATTTCGATTGATGAAAATAACTATGCAGTTGTCGATATCAGCGGCACCCGGAGGGAGGTGTGCCTTGATATTGTGGATGAACCGGTTGCCGTGGGCGATTATGTGATTACTCACGCCGGTTTTGCCATTCACAAAATCGATGTAGCCGAGGCGCGGGAAAGATTGACGATGCTCAAAGAGTTGATTGAAAATGAAATATATTGATGAATACAGAGATCCCGCCTTAGTGCATGGCCTGCTGGCCAAAATCAGGAAAACGGCAGATCTGATTAAACGGCCGGTGATTATAATGGAAATATGCGGCAGCCACACCTATGCCATCGGCCGCTTCGGCATCAGGAAAATGCTGCCGGAAAACATTAAGCTGATTTCCGGGCCGGGCTGTCCGGTTTGTGTGACTTCCGCTCGGGACGTCGATATTGCGTTGTATTTAGCCGGGAACGAAAGGGTTGTTTTTGCCACGTTCGGCGATATGCTGCGCGTTCCCGGTTCCCGCGGCGACAGCTTGCAGAAGAAAAGAGCCGCCGGCGCCGATGTGCGGGTTGTGGCTTCGGCTGCCGAGTGCATTGATCTGGCGCAGAGTCTTCCGAACAGAGAAATAATCATGATGGGCATCGGTTTCGAAACT
>CAYYBK010000086.1:0-7887 GCA_964470015.1 uncultured Syntrophales bacterium | reverse complement strand
TATCTATTTGAAATAATTATATTATTTTAAAGATAATTAGTTTTTGATGCCTAAATCCAAATAAGATAGCTTTATAGTAGGCCTTCACCACGAGTTGCCATACGATAACGACCCGCCCATATACCTCCCCATTTAGGGCTACTTGAATGGTGCCATAAATAACTTTGTGTAAATTGTTTTAGGAGGGATGATTACACATGACAATAAGAACCGAGATAATGAAAAAGGTTTTAAGAATACAAAACATCGTTAAACCTTTTCGGCAAAATGGCATTCTCAGCGTAGTTTATGTCAGCTGTTGGATTTTATCTATATTCTAGATTTATTATAAAATTTCAGTTTTAATTGCATTATCTCGTTTATTTCTCGTTTTACACGAGATTTTTTGTGGAGACTGGTTCGCGCTAGACTGCCAGCACCACCAGTATTTCCTCTCAACAAGAGATTTCGCGCCAACTATGCACAGAGCGGCACAGTTGGCGCGCTTCGTTTGAGCGTGTTGACCGGAGAGACCAGCCCAACGCAGATAAATTCCATAATATTCGTTATTTTCTCTGTTCGGTATTTTGGCGGCCAACACATTTAGAATGATTGATGGCTGCTTTGCAGCTGATTTTGTATTTATGACAAAATAGCGGGCTTATACAGGTGGATCAATTTTCAATGCCGCTTTTGCCTATTGCTGGGTCATTATTTCACGCTATAAAATTCAAATAATTTTCTCTATTAATCAGTTCAAAGGAAGCTTCCGGATAAGCTGATAGCCATTCTTTAGGCTCCCGCGGTTTTGCTTTTCCCCATTTTATTTCATAGCCAAATAGGCAACCTCCTCGCTCTTCAACAAAATCCAGCTCCTGCTTTGTATAAGTCCGCCAAAAATAATTATTGGCCACGCCGTTTAAGTATTCCTGACGCTTTAGCCGCTCAATTATTATGTAATTTTCCCATAATTCTCCTGCGTCATTACGTTGTTCCAGTAAGTTAAAATTGTTAATCAGGGCATTGCGGATGCCGTTATCGAGAAAATAATAACGGCAGTTTTTTGTAATTTCGTTACGTAAATTGCGGCTGAAGCCGGTTAATTTCTGGACAACAAATGCTTTTTCCAGCAAATCCAAATAGCGTTCTACTGTATTCTTGCTCATGCCTAGTGATGTCCCCAGTTCGCTTAAAGAAACTTCCTTGCCGATTTGAAAAGCAATAAGCTGCAACAGCCGACTGATCTTAGACGAATGCCGGACGCCATCCATTTCCAGAATATCCTTATATAAATAGGATGACACAATTTCTTTAAGATAGTGCTCACGCCCTTTATTATCCGGCATTAAAACTATTTCGGGATATGAACCATAAATAAGGCGGTTTTCTAAATTGGCTTGGGTCTGGTGAATTTTTTCTATTTGCCCGATTTCCAATTGGGCAAGAGGGAATAGCTTCAGTGTAAACTTTCGTCCGGTAAGAGGCTCACCCGTGCTGCGCGCCAGATCAAATGAAGAAGAAACGGTCACAATAACACGAACATCAGGCATATGGTCAACAATAAGCTTGAGGTTAATGCCGATATGAGGAATTTTCTGCGCTTCATCAACGGCAAGCAGCTTGATTACGCCGACAAACGTCTTCAGCTTTTCTATTGATTGGCTGGATAAATATGATTGGATAGTAATATCATCGCCGCTAACCAAAGTGTATTGTTCGCTTTCATTTTTCAAAAATTCTTTGAGTAAAGTTGTCTTGCCTGTCCGCCTTGCGCCATAAATTACAATTACTTTACCCGGCATGACCGATTGTTTCAGATTTTTCAATTGTATCTGGGGAATATACATGTTCATATCTCCGTCATAATATTGACCATATTATATATAATGCGGTCAATATATCAACTGAATTATCAATCACACCACCAAAGACAAGGGTTCCCCAGAGGGAACCTTTTTTTCGCGTTAACCTTGGGTGATGTATTTGTCAAATACGTTATCGAAATCGCGAGTGTTTCACCATCAACAGCAGCCGTAAATCTACCGCTGCACCGGAGATTGCTGCGGAAAACCAGCAACTGGCGCTGCTGATCCGGTTCAACGGGATATCTGTGCGGCAGAGGCTTCATCCGCCGGCCTGACATCTTCAGATCAGTTCCAGGTTGTCCAGGAAATACTGCAGTCGCTCTAATTGATCTCTTATCTCCTGCGCCCGTCTATCTTTGGCGGCATTCTCCAAAGCACGGCCGATATCGCTTATGGCGTCAAAACCATACCCGCCGCCGGAGCCTTTCATCTTGTGCCCCAGAGAACGGATCGTTTCAAAATCATCCTGCACGAGGGCATTGTTAATTTCCCCGATATCATGACGGCGGTTTTCTAGATAGCCGGGGATCAGCTCCAAAAGATCTTCATCCACAGCCACTCTTATTTTCCCGTTGCGGGAGTTTTCTGCATTGCCGGTCACAGGTATTCAGCTCTCCTTCCGTAGTGATGGAAAAATAGCAAAGGAGATTTCTTTTTGCATATAATTAGCTCGTCATCAATAGGTATTTTCGCTCAATATATTGCATTGACACGAAAATTCATTTTCCCTATACTCTCACGAAAAACAGCTCCTCCGCCGTTGGCTGACAATATAGAATGATTTTATCAGCAAAGCGGCAGGGACAGACAAATGATCAGACGGCACATCAAAAGAAGCACGATATTCATAACCGGGACAGCCAGAGGAATCTGAGAACCAATGAATAATTCACCAGCAACAGTGCGGATGGTGATACTGATTGCCGTGGTTTATTTTTTACTGGGAGCGGCCGGTTTAAGCATGGCCACGGCATCCGGATACGCAAGCCCGGTGTTCCCGGCATCCGGACTGGCGCTGGCCTGCATGCTTTATTTCGAGCGTCGGGCAATCCCCGGTATCTTGCTGGGCGCCGTCGCAGTCAATATCCTGCCCGCCTTTTTAAACAACACTTTTAATTATATCACAGCTTTTGTGGCGGTTTTAATTGCCTGCGGCGCCGTTGCCCAGGCATGGATCGGTTGCCTGCTTGTGAACCGGCTGATGGGATCGAGCTGGCGGAGACTGGAGGGCGAAAAAGAAATATTTTTGTTTCTGTTTTACGGAGCTGTACTGGCCGGTGTAATTTCCGCCTCGGTTGGCGTCACCGGTCTTTTCGCCGCAGGAATCATTGAACAAGCCGAATTTTTCTTTACCTGGTGGAATTGGTACGTAGGTGATGTCACGGGTATTCTTGTCTTCGCTCCGCTTACACTCTGCCTGCTAAACAGCAACGACAAATTGTGGCAGGAAAGGCGGCGGCGCATCATTATCCCCATGCTTTTCACCCTGCTTCTCGTCGCCATCGCCTTTTACGGCACCGCCAGGTGGGAAAGGCAGGTGCAGGACAACAATACCCAGGACGACGGCGAAGCGATAGCCCGCATGATATCCAACCGCATGATTACACACCGGGAAGTGCTGTCGTCGCTGCAGCACTTTATCGAAGCCATGCCGGATTTCAGCTTTCAACAGTTCGAAAAATTCACTTCCGTTATCCTGCAGGATAATCCTGACATATCCGCCCTGAGCTACAATGATCTGATCACCGGTAACGAACGTTCGTCCTTCGAACAGAAAATGAGCAAATTATCCCCTTTGGGGCGTTACCAAATTACCGAACGGGACCACCAAAACCGCCTGGTACGCGCCGCCCCGCGCCCTGAATATGTGGCGGTGCGCTACATAGTGCCGCTGGCCGATAATCTGCCGGCCGTCGGTTACGATATCAATTCCGATCCGCTGCGCCGCATCGCCATCAATCGCGCCCGGGCAACAAACAGCATGGCTGTCACTCCGCCGATCAAACTGGTACAGGAACAGAAACAGAGAATCGGCATTCTTGAAATCCTGCCGGTATGGAAAGTCCCGTCGGCATCTTCCGCCCAAAACGAACATCTGTGCGGCTTTGCCGTCGCGGTGGTCAAAGCTGATCAAATGATTGACATCGCAACACGCGGTCATGTTCCGACCGGCATGGCCTTCCAATTGACCGATCCCCAGGCACCTCCCGACCACAATAATATACTTTACCGAAAAACAACCAAGGAGATTGACAACAACCAATTTGACCGGACAGCCAGTTGGGAAACGGAACTTAGAATAGGCAATCATTACTGGGATCTATCGGTCTACACGGATAAAAGCTACCAGCGGGAACATCGTCCGCAAACAGCCTGGACGGTAGGTGCGGTGGGACTGACATTCGCCGCTTTAATCCAAATCCTGATGCTCGCCATGACCGGACGGACGTTCACAATTAACAAGAAAAACGAAGAAATTCAAAACATGGCCCGCTCGCTGGAACGTAAAGTAAGCGAACGGACGGTAGAACTATCGGACGCCAATAGCAAACTTGTCGCCGAAATAGCCGAACGGAAAATGGCGGAAGACGAGCTGAAGAAAAGTGAAGAACGGATTCTTCTCCTGCTCAACTCTACGGCAGAGGCTATTTACGGCATCGATATGGAGGGCAACTGTACCTTTGCCAATCCGGCCTGTCTCAGAATACTGGGCTATGCTGATGCGAAACAACTGCTCGGCAAAAATATGCACCGCTTGATTCATCATTCCCATGCCGACGGAAAGCCGCTGCCGATAGAAAAATGCAAGATATATGAGGCGTTCCATAAAAACAGCATGGTACACGTTGACGACGAAGTCCTCTGGAAAGCCGACGGCACAAGCTTCTGTGCCGAATACTGGTCTCATCCGCAAATAGTCAACGGAGAGGTATCCGGCGCAGTGGTTACTTTCTTTGATATAACACAACGCAGGACGATCGAAGATGCCCTGCGCAATATGTCACTGGCTACGGAAGCAAGTCCCGCAGCGGTTATCATGACCGACCCCCAGGGCAACATAACCTATGTAAATAACAAATTCACGGAAACCACCGGCTATACTTACGATGAGGCCATCGGCCAGAATCCCCGTATTCTGAAATCCGGTGAAATGTCGCAAGAAAACTATCAGCAGCTATGGCTGACTATAACCTCCGGCAAAACATGGAAAGGTGAATTTCACAATAAAAAGAAGAACGGCGATTTATACTGGGAGAATGCCTCGATATCGCCCATGACTGACGAGAAAGGCAACGTCACGCATTTTATCTGCGTCAAAGAAGACATCACCGAACGGAAGAAAGCGGAAGAAGAGCTAAGAAGACAGAACGGTCTGATCCGTTCGCTGCTCGATTCCATTCCCGATCTCATCTTTTTCAAGGATATCAACGGTGTTTATCTGGGATGCAATCCGCCTTTCAGCGCGTTTGTCGGAAAACCAAGGGAGCAAATCGTCGGGCGGACGGACTACGACCTCTTCGATAAAGAAGTTGCCGAATCGTTTAAAGAATATGACCGGCAGATGCTGGATCTGCGGCAATCAAGGCAAAACGAAGAATGGATCACTTATCCCGATGGCCGGAAAATACTCCTCGACACCCTTAAAACGCCTTACTGGGGAACAGACGGGTCGTTAATCGGCATACTCGGAATCAGCCGTGATATAACCAAGCGGAAACGAGTAGAGGAAGAACTGCGGCAGATGAACGCCGCACTGGAGCAGCAGACGCTTTTTGCCAAAGAAATGGCCGCACAGGCGGAATCGGCAACCGCAGCCAAAAGCGAATTTCTGGCCAGCATGAGCCATGAAATACGGACGCCGATGAATGCCATTATCGGCATGGCCGATCTGCTCATGGACAGCCCGCTTACGGAAGAACAGTCCAAATATGTTCAAGTATTCCGCCGGGCCGGCGAAGACCTGCTTCGCATCATCAACGATATCCTCGATTTTTCCAAACTCGAAGCCGGTCAGGCGCAGCTGGAAACAATCGTATTTTCGTTGCGGAACGAACTCGCGGCGGTTTTTGATATTATGGCCTTTAAAGCGGAGGAAAAGAAAATCGCTCTTTCCTGGACCATAGGCAACGACATCGAGGATGAACTGCTGGGCGATCCGCTTCGCCTGAAGCAGATATTGTTTAATCTTGTCGGGAATGCATTGAAATTCACCGCTGCCGGAAGCATCGGTATCACTGTCGAAAAATTTTCCGAACTTCCCAGCCAGGAGCCGGATACAGTAACGCTTCGTTTCACCGTAAAAGACACCGGAATCGGCATGGCCCCGCATGTACTGGAACGTATCTTTGACAAGTTTACACAGGCCGATTCCTCCATGTCGCGCAAGTTCGGAGGCACCGGACTGGGGCTGGCCATCTGCAAGCAACTGGTAACGCTGATGAAGGGGAAAATCTGGGCCGAAAGCAAGGAAGGCGCCGGCAGTGCTTTTCATTTTACCGTTACACTAATCAGGCTGCAACAAAGGGCCGTACCAAAAACCGGGGAAGAAAAAACCGGTTTACGTCCCGGAACTTTTCCTTATGACGCGGAACGCCCGCTGCATATTTTAATTGCCGAGGATAATGAAGATAACCGTCTGCTGTTGCAATCCTACCTCAAGAAATTTTCTCATCACCTGGAAATGGCCGTCAACGGCCGGGAAGCTGTGGACAAAATCCGCTCCGGCAAAAGATACGATGTTGTCTTTATGGATGTTCAGATGCCGGTAATGGACGGCTACACCGCAACAAGACAAATCCGGAATTGGGAAACCCGGAACAATCTTCAACCAACCATCATCGTGGCACTGACCGCTCATGCGCTACAGGAAGATGAGCAAAAAAGCATTGCTGCGGGCTGCAACGGGCACCTGACCAAGCCCATCAAGAAGCAGGAGTTTCTCGCCGCCCTGCAAAAATACGCAAATAAACCGACTCATTGATTTCCCGGCTCATGACCGTCGCCTGTCAAGCGATGATTCTATCGCTGACCGCAGCGTAACGCCGGAAACGGAGCAGCGCATCCGGTTTTCCGCCTGCCCATAAATATTGCGCGATCCTGACGCGAAAGCAGGTCAAGCTAAAAGAACTGAAAACTTTCATCTAAAAATTGCGAGAAATCACCGTCCGGCAATGGTTTTTATTGACTTGTATAAGGACACATCCAGCAGGGGATTCGACAACGGATCAGGAATTAAGAAGATTGTTGACCGTGTTGCTCAGGACTTTGTAATCGCATGGTTTTTGCAGATATGCTTCGACACCTTCATTCTCTATTTTCCGCCGCAATTCTTCGTCTTCTATACCGGTAAGAATTACAATCGGAATCTGTGAGCCATGCGGCGTCAATCTGATATTTTTCAGGGCATGATAACCGCCGCCCGCAGGGAGCATAATGTCCAATATGATCAAATCAGGTTTTTCGATACGCGCCGACTGGATAGCATTGTAGGCGTCAATGGCGGTAACTACCTTATGGCCCTCCCTAGAGAGGTTAAAACGCAGCAGCTTTAACAATTCCAGATCGTCATCAATAATCAGAATTTTGCTCATGGCGAATATACTTTCCTCTCAATTTTGCTTATCCTCACCGTATATTTGTATTGAATCGAGCAGGCGGGCTTTCAACTTCATGTTATTTAAATTATTTGAGTTGTTATTTACACATATTTAAAAATAACTCAAGCAACTGTTTCATGCCACTAATCCATGAGCAAAAAACAGCTGAACTCTGACTGAACATATAGTATAAGTTTCAGGAAAAGTTATTTTAGCCGCCGAACAAGGAGGGAGAAATGTCCGCAAAGCGAGCTTCGGAAGCTGTGATTCTCTGTATTGACGACGACCGGGATGTTTTGCATCTGCTGGAAAAGATTCTTACGGGTGCCGGCTATGGGGTAATCACAGCCGGCGCAGGAACTGAGGGGCTCAGCGCGGCACGCAGCAGCAAACCGGAGCTGATTCTGCTGGACGTCATGATGCCTGATATTGACGGGTACAGCGTC